>CALMAR010000045.1 GCA_937859855.1 uncultured Kineosporia sp. | reverse complement strand
GTGCCCGCGGCTGCCGGTGACGTGCTGGCGCAGCGGCTGACCGCGTTCGTCCGGCTAGCCTTCGACCTGGCCCGGCATCAGGGCGGCGGCCAGGACGACGACGCCTTCTTCGCCGGGCGCCGGTACCGCCTGACCTGGTCGGTGCCTGCCGCGGCTCCGCCCGGCGATCCGGCCAGCGGCGCCGGTGCTGACGAGCCGGGCCAGGTGCGGCTGGACCAGCTGGGCGGGCTGGCCGGCGTCGTCCAGCAGCTGCGGGATGTGGCCGACTCGTTCAAGCATCCCGAGGTGATGGCCCGCTGGGGAGCCCGGCGTCCGCAGGGGATCCTGATGTGGGGTCCGCCAGGAACTGGAAAGACCACTCTGGCAACCGCTTTGGCGAATGAGATCGGAGGCACCCTGCGAGAGGTGCGTACCCCGGACATCCTGTCCAAATGGGTCGGCTCGTCCGAGCGGAACATCAAGAAGATCTTCGCCGAGGCTCGCGGCTACCGGACTCCGACGATCCTGCTGTTCGACGAGTTCGACAGCATCATCAGCTACAACGGCTCTCCGCAGAGCGCCGCGGATCAGGTGTCCAATTCGGTGGCTGGGCTGTTCAAGCAGGAGATGAACGGCCTGGTCGACGCCAATCCGAACGTGATCGTGGTGGCCACCACCAATTTTCCCGGCCGGGTGGACGAAAGCCTGATCCGGTCAGGCCGTTTCGACGTCAAGATCTCGGTGCCGCTGCCGGATCAGGCCGGGCGGGCCGACATCCTGGCCAAGATGCTCGATGCGGTGTCGAAACGACACGATCGCAGCGACTTCCGGGTCTTCGCCGATGACGTGGACGCCGGGCAACTGGCCGCGGTCAGCCTGGGGATGAGCGGCGCGGACCTGAAGGAACTGCTCCGCCGGGCGCAGATGGCCAAGGCGATGCAGGAGGCCCGCACCGGCCAATCGGCCGGGCCGGTCACCCAGCAGCAGCTCGAGGGTGAGATCGCCGTCATGCTGGCGCGTTGATCGCGCTCAGGCGCGACGTCGCAGGGCGCGGGGCAGCAGCGGCAGGAACCGGCTGTCGCCCGAGCCTTTTCGCAGGGCGGTGACCAACTCGTCCAGTGCCTGCAGACTGGTGTGGGACGGAGTCCAGCCCAATGCGGTGATCCGGTCAGTGGACATGATCGGGCACTGTGCGGCCAGGTCGATCCAGCCCGGCTCGGTCGGCTGAAGCCGGGCCTGGAAAGTGACGGCCGCGACCGCCCGCAACACTGAGACCGGAACCGGGACCCGGCGCCAGGCCCGCACCGCCCGAGCCAGATCATCGGGAACCAGCACTGGAGCCGAGGCCAGATTGAAGGCACCAGAGGCCTTCTCGCGTAGAACCGTCCAGATTCCCCCGGCCACGTCATCGGCATGGATGGCCTGGAAGGTGAGAGCGTCCGGCAGCGGCAGAAACGGCAGCGGCACCCGGCCGAGCAATCCGAACGGCACCAGCGGGCCCAGGAACAGCCGTCCGATCTCGCTGGCCGCCGGGCCCTGGAACACCAGGCCGGGCCTGATCCGGCTGACCACCACCTCTGGATGCGCCGCCTCGAAAACGTCCAGCCGCCGCTCCACTTCAGCCTTGTGACGGCTGTAGGACGACGTCGCGACGCCCTTCACCGGCCAGCTCTCGTCCACCACCTGATCCTTGCTGGCTGGGGAGTAGGAACCGACCGACGTGATCACCACCAGGTGGCCGACGCCAGCCTGGGCCGCCGCCTCCAGCACGTGGCTGGCGCCCTCGACGTTGGTACGCCACAGGGTCTGCTCGTCGTGGCCCGGATGCAGCTGCCAAGCCAGGTGCACCACGGCGTCATGGCCGGCCAAAGCCTTGGCCAGCCTGGGAATCTGATCCGGATCGGAGACATCCGCCAGCAGCCAGTCGTCGGTCACCCGGGCGCTGGGCGGGCGCCGGGCGATGCCCAGCACCTTGGTGTCCGGCTCGGTGCCGAGCCGGCGCAGCAGCGCTGATCCCAGGTTTCCGCTGGCTCCGCTGACGGCGACCTTCATCCGCTCATCCTGCAGCGGTCTGGGGAATCAGCCAGTGCAGAACCGCGCTGGCCTTGCGACAGTGGGGCCATGACCGAGTTCGCAGGCGCCGCTGGGCTCCAGCACGTGGTGCTGGACGAGTCGGACGCTCGCGCCTACGCGTCTCTGAGCCAGCGCCCGACCCCGCGCCCGGAGCGCTACCGGCTGGGCCGGAGGATGCGGAACCGGGTGCCGCGATCCAGCCTGGGAACCTGGGATCCACCGATCGGCCGGCCGGATCCGGTGGTCCTGATCAACGAGTCGCACCAGGGCCGGCTGGACCGGCTGATTCCAGTCCGGGTGGCCCGGATGACCGCCAGCCCGTACGGCTTCCTCCGTGGCACCGCAGTGGTGATGGCTGAGGATCTGGCCCACCTGCCCGCCACCGGCATCCGCCCGGTGATCTGCGGCGACGCCCACTTCGGCAACTTCGGCTTCTACGCCTCGCCAGAACGGGACCTGGTGATCGACCTGAACGACTTCGACGAGGCCCACCCCGGCGGCTGGGAGTGGGACCTGCGCCGCCTGGGCGCCAGCATCTGGGTGGCCGGGCGGCAGAACAGCGCCACTGAGGAGACCTGCCAGGCCGCGGTCGCCTCGATGGCCCGCAGCTACCGCCGCCACATCCGCTACCTGGCCCAGCAGCCGCTGCTGGCCCGGTCGTTCGACCGGCTCGACGTCGATCGGCTCCAGCACACCGCCACCGACGAGCGGCTGCGGGCCGAGAGCGGCCGGGCCGCCAAGCGGGCCCGGAACCGGGTCAGTGACCGGGCGCTGCCGCGATTCACCACCGAACTGGCCGGCCAGCGCCGCATCGTCGAGGAGCCGCCGCTGATCACCCGGCTCAGCGATGCAGAGGCCGCCCAGGTAGCCCAGGCTCTGGACCAGTACCTCGCCACCCTTCCGCCGCATTGGCGGCGCCTGCTGTCCGGCTACACGATCGTGGACATCGCGCACAAAGTGGTGGGCGTCGGCAGCGTCGGGTTGCGCGCCTACGTCGTGCTGTGCGAGGGCAGCAGTGCCGACGATGTGGTGTTCCTGCAGCTCAAGCAGGCCCGGCGCTCGGTACTGGCGCCTTACGTGCACGGCGACTCGGCCTGGCACGCACATCAGGGGCAGCGGGTGGTCGAGTACCAGCAGGAACTCCAGACGGTCAGTGATCCGCTGCTCGGCTGGACCACCATCGACGGGCTGCAGTTCTACGTCCGGCAGTTCCGGAACATGAAGGGCACCATCCCGCTGGATGCGCTGGACGCCGCCGCACTCAGCGACTATGCCGGCATCGTCGGCCGCCTGCTGGCCAAGGGCCACGCCCGGACCAGCGGCGCCTCCATGATCGCGGGCTACGCCGGCCCTGGCGACGTCCTCGACCGGGCGCTGTGCCGGTTCGCCCGCGCCTACGCCGACCAGACCGAACGCGATCACCACAGCCTGGTCACGGCGGTGAAGCGCGGCCTGCTTCCGGCCGAGCCTTGATCAGCGGTAACGCAGAGATCGAGGTCAGGAAATATGGTGGGGCGACATTTGGAGGCTCCGGCCGGGGTTGAACGCTGAGCCGGCTCGAATACGAGCGAGGTGAGCACCGTGAGCTCTGACACTGGCCAGCCACCGGCCCGCACCCTGCCCCAGCAGGGAGCACGGCCGACCGGCGGCGACCTGGTCAACCTGGGCGTCGAGGAAGAGCTGCACGTGGTCGACCTGACCACCCGCGAGCTGGTGGCCGAGGCGCCCAAGCTGCTCGACCAGCTACCGGATGACACGTTCTCCGATGAACTGCACCGCAGCATCGTGGAGACCAAGACCCCGGTCTGCTCGGACCTGGCCACCCTGCGCGAGGAGCTGATCCGGTCCCGGCGGCTGCTGCGCAGCGTGGCCACCTCGTCCGGGCTGGGAGTGGTCGCGGCCGGAACCCTGCCGCTGGTCGATCCACTCCGGCTGGCGGTGACCTCCAACCGCCGGTACGAGCGGATGCTGGACGACTATCAGCTGCTGGTCCGCGAGCAACTGATCTGCGGGGCTCAGGTGCACGTGCAGGTGTCGGACCGGGACGTCGCAGTGGCCATCGCCCAGCGGGTGACGCCGTATCTGCCGGTGCTGCTGGCACTGTCGGCCAGTTCGCCGTATTGGATGGGCGAGGACACCGGGTACGCCAGCATGCGCTCGCTGCTCTGGCAGCGCTGGCCGACCGCCGGGCTGAGCGGCGAGATCAGTTCGGCCAGCGCGTTCGATGCGCTGGTCAGCGACCTGATCGAGTCGCAGACCATCACCGACCCAGGCATGATCTACTTCGACGTCCGGCCGTCAGCGCATGTGCCCACGCTGGAGCTGCGGGTGGCCGACGCCTGCCCGGCGGTGGACGACGTGGTGATGCTGGCCGGGCTGTTCCGGGCCTTGGTCACCCGCGAGCACTCGGCTGTGCTGGCCGGGGCTCCCTCGATCTACCGGCCGGCTCCGCTGTTGCGCAGTGCGCTGTGGCGGGCGGCCCGCTCGGGCCTGGAGGGCAACCTGCTCGACCTGCCGCGTTCGCCGGTTCCGGTCCCGGCCCCCGACGCGGTGCTGAGCCTGCTCACCGACCTGCGCGAGCAGCTCGAGGGGACGGGTGACTGGGATCTGGTCAGCGGTCTGGTCGAGCGGGCGATCGGAGCCGGCAGCTCGGCCGCCCAGCAGCGGGCCGCCTGCCAGCGGCGCGGCCGGCTGTCCGACGTGGTCGATCTGCTGATCCAGCAGACCGATCCGGACCACGCGCCGCTCTCGCTGGGTTCGCCGGCCCCGGCGCACGAGCTCCGGATGCCGGTCTACGAGCTGACCGGTGACGAGGTGCTCCCGGCGGCGATGCCGGCGCCCGGGTACGCCGGGATGCTGCACGTGCTGGAGCGGCTCGGACCGGCCGGGCTGCGGTCCCGGCAGCTGGACCGGGACGAGGAGCAGCGATCCAACGGCGTCACCTTCGGCGTCGGCGGCCGGGCCAGCAACCGGTTGTTCCCGGTCGACCTGCTGCCCCGGCTGGTTAGCCCGGCGGAATGGGCCGCCCTGCGGGAGGGCCTCAAGCAGCGGGCCCGGGCCCTGGACGCGTTCCTGCACGACGTGTACGGCCAGCGGGCGGCGATCGCGGACGGGATCGTGCCGGAATGGGTGGTGCAGGCCGCACCCGGTTTCAACGGAATCGGCGCGCTGGTCAATTCGCAGCGGGTGCGGGCCACGGTCGCCGGGATGGACCTGGTCCGCAACCGGGACGGCGAGTGGTTCGTGCTGGAAGACAACCTGCGTGTGCCCTCCGGGCTGGGCTACGCGGTGCAGAACCGGCGGCTGTCCGACGCGGTGATGCCCGATCTGCCCCGGCCCTCGAACCTGGTGGACGTCGAGGGGGCCCCGGCGATGCTGCGGGCCGCGCTGGCCGGGTCGGCGCCCTGGGCGGCCTCCGGTTCGCCGTCGATCGCGCTGCTCAGTGAGGGTCAGACCAGCTCGGCCTGGTTCGAGCACCAGATGCTGGCCCGGGAGATGGATGTCCCGCTGGTGGTCTGCGCCGACCTGCTGGTGGACGACAAGACGTTGTACCTGGTCCGGGACGGCGCCCGGACCAGGATCGACGTGCTCTACCTGCGGATCGACGAGGACTCACTGCTGCATCTGCCCGGCGCCGATGGGCGTCCGCTGGGCGGGGGGGTTCTGTCGGCGGTGCACGCATCCAAGGTGGCCCTGGCCAACGCGCCGGGCAACGGGGTCGGGGACGACAAGGCGGTCTATGCCTTCGTGCCGCAGCTGACCGAGTACTTCCTGGGTGAGCGGCCGCTGCTGAACAGTGTGCCCACGTATCTGTGCGGACTGCCCGAGCAGCGGGACGCCGTGCTCGACCGCTTGGAGCAGCTGGTGGTGAAGCCGGTGGACGGGTACGGCGGCCAGGGTGTGCTGATTGGCCCGCTGGCTTCGGAACAGGAGCTGGAACAGGCCCGCCGGCAGGTGATCTCGGCCCCGCACCGCTGGATCGCCCAGGAGATGGTCGAGCTGTCGACGCTGCCGGCCTTCGACGGCAAGAAACTGGTGCCGCGGCATGTCGATCTGCGAGCCTTCGTGTTCCAGGGCGATGGGGTCCAGGTGGCGCCGGCCGCGCTGACCCGGGTGGCGCCCGCGGACAGCATGGTGGTGAACTCGTCTCGAGGCGGCGGCTCGAAGGACACCTGGCTGCTGTCCTGAACTCCGGCCCGCCGGGTTCGACTCTGATTGCTGGACAGCGACGTTCAGCCGATGAGCTGACGTTTCTTCTTCCGATCAGGAGAGTGGATGGCCGAGCCTGTCCTCGACGAGCGGCAAGCAGGGCACGAGAACCTGCCCGAAGACGTCTATGCCAGCTGGTCGCCGTCCTCATCGCCGGACGGTTCCCGGGTGGCTTTCGTCTCCGACCGGGGGGGCGAGCCGGCGGTGTGGATCCAGGCCGGGCCGGCCGTGCGTCCCCTGACCCAGCCGGGACAGCGGCTGGGGCGCGTGCGGACGGTGCACTGGTCGCCGGACGGAGAATGGCTGGCCTGTGAGATCGACGCCCTGGGCGCGTCCCGGACCGAGGTGTGGGTGGTCCGGCCCTCGGGGGAGGATGCCCGGCCGGTGGCCGGGGCCGCACCGGGCACGGCGGTCCTGGCCGGGTCAGGCGGATGGCACGGCTGGACCGCATCCGGCCAGCTGATGGTGTCGGAGTCGGACGGCGGCAGCGCTTCGGCCGTCCTGGTGAATCCCGTTGACGGGCAACGGAGTGTGCTCGCCTCTGATCCGCTGTTGCGGCTGCTGGATGTGCAGCCGATCGGATCCGGGCCGCGGGCGCTGATCCGGATCGGCTCGCGGGGCCGGTTCCGGCTGGCCGTGGTGGATGCGGCCGGACGGCGAATGGTGCCGCTCGGCGACGGGCCCGGCTTCGCGCAACGCGGATTTCTCTCTCCCGGTGGCGAAACCGTCTACGCGGTGAGCAATGTCGGACGTGAGTTCGCCGGTCTGGTCGCTGTCCCGCTGTCCGGCCCTGGCCCTCTGCGGGTGGTGGCGTCGCGGCCGGGGGCCGACCTGGAGAGTGCCGTGCCGTCGCGGGACGGGCGGCTCGTCGTGCTGGTCTGGAACGTGGACGGAGGCCGCAGCGCGGTCAGCCTGCTCGACCTGTCCAGCGGCGAAGATCATTCGGTGCCAACACTTCCCAGAGATGTGGTGGATGAGGGCCGGCTCCGCCCGGACGGCGCGGCGCTCCTGCTGACGGCCGAGGACTGGGCCGACCCGCGCGGGGTCTGGTCGGTCGACCTGGTCACGTTCGAGGCGACCTCACTGAGCCAGCCGGATGACGGGACTCTGCGCGCTTCCCGGGGTGCGACCGCGGAGAGGGTGGAGATCTCCGATCTGATCAGTCCGTCGTTGCGCCGGCTGCGGGCCCGGGACGGGCTGGAACTGAGTGGCTGGTTGTACCGCCTGGCCGGGGGCGGCCCGGGCCCGAGCGTGGTGTACCTGCACGGGGGCCCGGAGTCTCAGGAGCGGCCGATCTACAACTCGCTGTTCCAGTCGCTGGTCTCGGCCGGGATCGCGGTGTTCGCCTTGAACTATCGCGGGTCATCCGGCCTGGGCCGGTCGTTTCAGGCGGCGGACGATCTGGAGAAGCGGTTCGCGGCGATCACGGACGTCGCCGACGCCGCCGAACACCTGGTCGATACCGGGATCGCCGAGCCGGGGCGAATCGCCTGCATGGGCCGCTCCTACGGGGGGTATCTGACGCGGGCCGCGCTGGTCTGGCATCCGTCCCTGTTCGCGGCCGGGGTCGACGTCTGCGGGATGTCGAACTTCGACACCTTCTACCGGTACACCGAGCCGTGGATTAGCGCTGACGCGGTCTCCGAGTACGGTGATCCGGTCACGGATTCGGCTCTGCTGCAGGCCCTCTCGCCTATCCACCGGATGGACGCGCTGAAAGCTCCGCTGCTGGTCGTGCACGGCGCGCAGGACACCAACGTGCCGGTGCACGAAGCGGAGCAGGTGGTGTCGGTACTGGCCGAGCGGGGCGTCGAGCACCGGTTCCTGCTGTTCGAGGGCGAGGGACATGAGCTGCTGGCCACTCCCAACCGGGTCGCCTTCGTCCAGGCCGCGCTCGACTGGCTGACCCGGCACCTAGGCGCCGACCTCTGAACCCGCGATCTTCCGGCGACCAGCATCAGGACCATGATCGGCGTCTCAGCCGCAGATGAGGGCTGATGCGCCCACTTTCGCGGGCCGAGCTGGTGATCACGAGAGGCGGTGAGGACACACCCGGTGATGATGCCGCTTCAGTTGAACAGCGGCGGCAGTACGAACAACATGATCGTCGACCAGGTCACATGGGTGATGATCGGCGCCAGGATTCCCCCGGATGATCGCCGTTCCAGCGCCAGCACCAGGCCGAGGGTGAGTGCGGCGAACACCAGCATCAGATTCAGCGTGGCCACGGTGGCCAGCGCGTAGATTGCGGTCGAGATCACCACCGGATGCCCCCGGCCGATCGCGGCGAACAGGCCGCCGCGGAAGAAGATCTCCTCGGCCACCCCGTTGATCAGAGTCACCACGGTGATGATCGGCAACGAGCCGTAACGGGCATGGTCCAGTACGTTCTGGACGAAGTCCTCGAGGAACGGGATCTCCCGGACGAACAGCGCTCCGCCAACGAAGAGCAGGCCAGCGCCCACTCCGATAGCCACCCCGCTGACCAGAGGACGCCGCAGCGTTCCCCGGAACGGCAGATAGCCCAGATGCAGCGGTCCGGAGAGGAAGCCACCCACCATCCAGACCACGGCCAGCCCGAAGGTGAGTGGGTAGAACGCGCCAACTCCCGGCCTGACCTGCAGGGAGATGCCCAGCAAGGTGGCGCCGATCACCAGCGTCACCGCGACCACGATCCGGCGGCGGCGGAACTCCGAGTCCGGCTGCAGATGGTCGCGCGGGACCTTCTCGACCAGTGACTCTTCGAGCGCGCGCTTGAGCTTGAGCTGCCAGGTGGCACTCATCGGCGCTTGGACTCCGGCTCGTGCAGGGTCTTTTCGCGCTCCTGCAGGGCCAGCCGCACCGACTCGTCGTAGCCGATCAGCTCGCCCGGCACGATCTGCTCGATCGAGTGGTCGGTCACCACCACCTCGTTGATCATCGAGTCGATCAGGTTGCGCGCGGTCTCCTTGTTCACGTCGGTGACCAGCGCCAGCCACAGCGACGACAGGTGCGGGGTGAGCAACGGCACACTCACACTGGGCAGCGACTTGCCCATGATCGCCGCCGCCCGTTCCATCATGTCGAGGTAGCGCAGCACCTCCGGCCCGCCGATCTCCAGCGTCCGGCCGATGGCCTGCGGGTTGTCCAGCACACCGGCCAGATAGCGCAGGACGTCAGGCAGCGCGATCGGCTGAGTGCGGGTGCGGACCCACTTGGGCGTGATCATGGCTGGGAGATGATCGACCAGCTGCCGGGTGATCTCCCAGGAGATCCCGCCGTGCCCGATCACCACCGCGGCCCGCAGCGAGGTGACCGGCACACCCGCCTCCGGCAGCAACTTCTCCACCAGGCGCCGGGAGCGCAGATGCGGTGACAGCTCTCCGTCGTCGCGGCCCAGGCCGCCCAGGTAGATGATCTGCTTGACACCCTGATCGGCGGCGGCCTGGCCGAAGTTGCGGGCCGCCTGGGCGTCCTTCTCCTCGAAGTTCTTCGATTCCAGCGAGTGCACCAGGTAATAGGCGGCGTCGGCGCCGTCCAGGGCGGCGTGCAGGCTGTCCGGATCGGCGACGTCGCCGAACACCGGCTCACCCGGCCCGTCGTAGGTGTCCGGATGCCTGGTCATGGCCCGGACCTGGTGGCCGTCGTCGCTGAGCCTCGACGCCAGATGGGATCCGATGAAACCCGACGCGCCGGTTACGAGCACAGTGCTGGCCATGGGTCCATTCTCACTGGCTGGCCACGTACCGCCAGCCAGCCCCGGCGCGCACCGGCCGCTGCGTAGGCTGCCGGCGTGGCTCTGGTGGCGAAGTACCCCGCATCCTGTGCCGTCTGTTCCCAGCGGATCCAGCCGGGCGAGCTGATCGCCAAGGCCGGTTCGGGCTGGGCGCATCAGAGCTGTGCGGGCGCGAATGGCCCAGCCAGCGCGAACGGCCCAGCCAGCGCGAATGGCCCAGCCAGCGCGAACGGCCCAGCCAGCGCGAACGGCCCAGCCAGCACGGCCGCCGCGACCGGAAGGGCGGCGAAACCGGCCATGACCTCAGCTCCCGGAGCGCTAGAGGTGTGGACGGACGGCGCCTGCTCCGGCAACCCAGGTCCGGGGGGCTGGGCCTGGGCCACCCAGGACGGGCGCCGGGGCAGCGGCGGCGAGCTGGCCACCACCAATCAGCGGATGGAGATCCGGGCCGCGCTGGAGGCGGTCACAGCGCTGGGCGGTCCGGTGGTCGTGGTCAGCGATTCAACCTACGTGGTCAACTGCTTCCGGGACGCCTGGTGGAAGGGCTGGCTGGCTCGTGGCTGGGTGAACAGTTCCAGGAAACCCGTGGCCAACCGGGATCTCTGGGAACCGCTGATCACCGAAGTCACCGAGCGCGGCGACATCTCGTTCCGCTGGGTGAAGGGACATTCCGGTGATCCCATGAATGATCTGGTGGATCGGCTGGCGGTCGAAGCAGGCCGGGCGATCGCGGCCGAATCCTTGTAGCAGCAACACGTTTCGACACTTCGGCCGATTGTCAGGCAATTGTCAGCCATCTGCTGAAACCTGGCTGGATGGTAGAGAGTTGTCAGGACATGAGGCGCTCACCAGGATGGGTCACCGCCAAGTGGAAGGTCCGGCGGGCGACACTCCTGGACGTTCCGGTGGTGGCCCGGCTGATCGAACCGCCGTCTCCCCGGGCTGAGCGGATGCCGGCGCCGGCGGTGCGGCTGGTGCTGGCTCACCTCGGTCTGGAAGCGGGTGAGTTCTGGGTCGCCTCCGGCGACGACGGCGAGGTGCGGGCGGCGATCGTCTGGTTGCCGCCCGGGCGGGACGCCGACGGGAACGAGACGGCGCAGGCGGCGGCCTTGGCCAGCACCGTGCGACTGCACCTGGGGGCGTTCCCGGTGACCCGGCTGGAGGTGCTGGCCCGGCAGCAGGACACCGCCAGCGGCTGGCTGGAACTCGCCGTAGCGGCTCCGGGCGCCGAGCCGGCCTTGGAAGAGCTGCGCCGGCGAGCGGGTCAGGAGGTGATGCCGGCCTTCTGGTCCAGCTCCTGAAGCAGGTCGTGCGCGGCCAGTTCGACCGCTTTGTGCCGCCACTCCGACGCCCGATACACGCAGGCGATCAGTCCGCTGCGGTGTACCCGCCGGAAGTCGCCCACCACGAAGGCGTACCGCGCCTTGGTCTCATCGTTGGATCCCTCGGTCAGGCCAAGATGCCACCGGGCGTACTCCGGCCAGGAGTGCTGGTCGAGAAACTCGTTCTGCGCGTCGGCTTTGGGCTGGCTGTCACCCCAGTCACTGTCCAGCACATACTGCTTGTTCTTGATCAGCTGCGAGATGAAGGCCACCGCTTGTTCGTTGACTGAATACCGCGCCATCCCGGCATTGTCCGTCCTTGATCACGGGCGCGCCCGGCCAACCGATGCCATCATCAGCTGTGGACATCACCGAAGCGATTCTCAGCGACCACCAGGAGCAGCGGCGCCGGTTCGCCCAGCTGGACGAGATCGATCCCAAGGACACCCAGGCCCTGGGTGCGCTGTGGAATCGGCTGGCCGTGCTGCTCGAAGTGCATGCCCAGGGCGAGGAGTTGTACTTCTACCCCGAACTGCTCAAGTTGGGTAAGCGCCTGCATGACGACGCCGAGGCCGAAGAGACCGAGGATGCCATCGGCGACCACAACGACATCCGGGACGGCATCACCGAGGCGGCCAAGCACGAGGCCGGCTCGGAGGGCTGGTGGGCCGGGGTGAACAAGGCCCGCGAAGCCAACGATGAGCACATGGGGGAGGAGGAGCACGAGGGGCTGGCCGAGTTCCGCCGCCACGCCGACTTCGAGACCCGGCACCGGATCGCGGTCCAGTTCCTGGCCTACGAGGCCGAGCACGCGGACGGCGTGCCGATCGTGGACAAGGATCCGAAGGAGTACATCAAGCAGAACTCCTGAAGGTCAGCGTGAGCATCGACGTCGAGGGCGTCCGCCGGCACTTCCCCGCCCTGGCCGCCGGCGCATACTTCGACGGGCCGGGCGGGACGCAGACTCCCGGGCCGGTCGCGGACGCGGTTCGAGACACTCTACTGGGCCCGTTGTCCAACCGGGGCCAGCTCAGCCCGGGGGAGCGCAACGCATCCGCTGCTGTCGGCGCCGCTCGGCAGGCGATGGCTGACCTGCTCGGAGCGGATCCGCGGGGAATCGTGTTCGGCCGCAGCATGACTCAGCTCACCTTTGACTTCTCCCGCACCCTGAGCCGCGACTGGCAGGCCGGTGACGACATCGTGGTCAGCCGTCTGGACCACGATGCCAACGTCCGGCCATGGGTGCTTGCAGCGCAGTCTCGCGGCGCCATTGTGCACTGGATCGATTTCGATCCTGGCCGCACTGAACTGGACCTGGCTGAGGTTGAGGCGGCGCTGACCCGGCGAACCCGGCTGGTCGCCCTGACCGGTGCGTCCAACCTGCTCGGAACCCGGCCGGATCTGCCTGGCATCGCCCGGCTGGTCCATCAGGCCGGGGCTCTGTTCTACGTGGACGGCGTCCATCTGACCCCGCACGCGTTCGTGGACGTCGTCGCGCTGGGCGCGGACTTCTACGTCTGCTCGCCGTACAAGTTCCTCGGCCCGCACTGCGGGGTGCTGGCGGCGGCGCCCGCTCTGCTCGAAACCCTGCGCCCGGACAAGCTGGTGCCGGCCACCGGCGAGGTGCCGGAGCGGTTCGAGCTGGGCACCCTGCCCTATGAACTGATGGCCGGAACCACCGCTGCCGTCGATTTCCTGGCCGGCTTGCTGCTGGAGCACCAGACCGATCGGCGGCAACGGCTACGCCGGTCGCTGGCCGCCTTGGAGCAGCACGAGCAGGATCTAAGGCTGGCACTCGAGCGGGGGGTCGCGGAACTGCCCGGGGTGCGGCTGCTGTCCCGGGCCCGGATAAGGACGCCGACGGTGCTGCTGGACTTCGATCGGCGCAGGCCGGCCGAGGTGTCTCAGTTCCTGGCCGGACGCAACGTTTTTGCGCCCTCGGGCACGTTCTACGCCTATGAGGCCGCTGCCCGGATGGGGCTGGACCCGCAGCGGGGCGCCCTGCGGGCCGGGATCGCCCCGTACACCTGCAGGCCGGATGTCGATCGGCTGGTCGAAGGCCTGCGGGAAGCGGTGTGAGCTCGTCTTGATGTGAAGTCAGGTTGAGGTTGCAGAGTGAACAGATGAGCACAGAGACGGATCTGAGGTCAGGCGACGTGGCGGATGGCACCGCAGTCAGGCAGCCGGTGGCCCCGGGGGTGTTCTCCGGACGGAACCGGACGACCAGCGTCGGCCTCCTGATCGTGGTCACCCTGGTCGCGTTCGAGGCGATGGCCGTGACCACGGCCATGCCGACGGCCGGACGCGAACTGCACGGCCTGGCCCATTACGCCTGGGCCTTCTCAGGTTTCACCATCGCCAACGTTGCTGGGATCGTCAGTGCGGGGGTTCTCAGCGGCCAGCGCGGCCCAAAACCTTCGCTGGTGCTCGGGCTGGTGGCCTTTCTGGCCGGGCTGTTGCTGGCGGGAACAGCGGTCACGATGACTCAGCTGATCGCCGGGCGTGCGGTTCAGGGTTTCGGCGCGGGCACCTTGGTCACCGTGCTCTATGTGATCATCGGTGAGGGCTACCCAGATGTACTGCGGCCCAGGATCTTTGCCCTGATGTCGTCCGCATGGGTGTTGCCGGGCCTGGCCGGGCCGCCGCTGTCCGGACTGATCACCCAGCACTTCGGCTGGCGCTGGGTGTTCCTGTCACTGGCTCCGATCACCCTGATCGGGGCGCTGCTGATGGTTCCTCAGCTGCGGCTGATGCCGGCCCGGCGCCGCCCGTCGGCCCCAGCCGGTGGGTATCGGCGCCTGTTCGCCGTGGTGGCGGTGGCCTTCGGCATCGCGACCCTGCTCCAGACCAGCCAGAATCCGGCGCCTGCGTGGGCGATCGCGGCAGTGGTGGCGGTGATCGCGATGGCCTGGGGCCTGCCCGTCCTGGTTCCGCGGGGAACGTTCCGGCTCCGGCCCGGGGTGCCAGCCACCGTGGCGATGCGCGGGCTCATGGCCGGGGCCATGTTCGGGGCCGACGCGTTCATTCCGCTGGTGATGACCGTGCAGCACCACTGGAGCCCGGCCGTGGCCGGGCTGCCGCTGGTCGGCGGGGCGGTCGCCTGGTCGTCCGGATCGTGGTGGCAGGGACGGGATGCGATGAACGGACGCCGTCCGGGGCTGGTGGCCGCCGGGTTCGGATGTATCACGCTGGCCTTGCTGGTGGCCGCGGTCGCGTCGGTGCCGCAGGTTCCGGGCGGCCTGATGTATCTGGCCTGGCTGATCGCCGGCACCGGCGCGGGCCTGGGCATGTCCAGCATCGGCGTGCTGATGCTGGCTCAGACCACCGAGGCGGACCGGGGCCGGGACTCCGCTGCCCTCCAGCTGTCGGACTCGGTGGTGACCGCGTTGACCACGGGATACGGCGGGGTGCTGATCGCCGCTGCGGTACACGGGAAGCTCAGCTACACAGCGGCTTTCGTCCTCCTTGACCTGAGCCTGATTCTGATCAGCGGCCTGGGCCTGATCACCGCGATCCGGATGGCCGGGCGGCCGGGCCAATCGCCCTCAGCGGGCTGAAGGCCCTATCCAGTTCCGGGGTTTCTGGATGCGAGCACGACAACCGACCAGGCGGTCCCGCCAGGTTCCGCCGACTCGATCCGGAACCGCGTCCGCAAGGTCTTGGGCATGCATCGCAGCGCGTGGGTGGCCGGGGTGTCTCCGGGGAGTTGCTCGCACCGTCCGGTCGCCTCCGCTCGCAGCAACAGGACCAGGCGGGGGGCCGGCCCCATGCGTTCGACCTCCGGCCAGATCATCGGCTGGTCGCGCTGCACGCGCAGACCGGTGAATCGTTTCTCGAACGACCGGCCGGTGTATGCGACGGTTTCCACCGCCGCGTTGGGCGAGTAGACGGCGACCGGAAGCGTCCGCAGGTCCGGCCGCTGCACCCGATCCAGGGCCGGGCGGATGTCCTCGTCGTGGCCGCCGGCCGACCGGATCTCGGTCAGGCTTCCGCTCTGCGCGGCGACGAGGGCCCCGATTACAGTCAGGCCAGCGACCAGTCCCGCCCAGGCGCCAGCTCTCCCGGCCAGTTCGGCAATGGTCAGTAGGCCCAATCCGCCGAGGATCGCCCAGGCCGGGAGAACCCCGATCAGGTAACGGTCCATGGCCAGGTTCGGGCGCAGCACGATCACGATCGCCATCAGGATCACCGGCACGATGGCCCAGATCCCCGCGAACCGCGCGATGGATCGATGACGGCCGGTCGCAGCCCGGCTCAACCCCAGAACAGCCAGCAGCAGGACGGCGCCGACGCCAAGAAAAGGGTTTGGGTCCGAGCTGAACAGATGGACGAACACGCTGCGCAGATAACTCACCGTGATATCTGGATTGCGGCGCGGGCCATGGCCTTCCCGGACGGCAACGACCAGAAAGGGTGACACCACGAGCAGGCCGGCTCCCGCTCCGATCATGGTCCGGACCAGGACCGCCCAGCGCCCGCTGCGCGGTATCACCAGGGCCGCCACCAGATGCGCCGCCACCAGCGACAGCGCCAGCAGATTGGTGCTGGCCAGCAGGGCCACCGCCACGCCGTACCCGGCGATCGAGCGCAGGCCCGGGTGATGGCACAGCCGCCACCAGGCGATCGCCGTCAGCACGGCGGCCAGCAGGACGAAGGCGTACGGCCTCACCTCCTGCCCATAACGTGACGTTCCAGAAGCGAGCAGCAGGACGGCGCCGGCGCACGCGGCCAGCCGGCTGGAGGCTTGCCGGGCCAGCCACCACGCCATTGCCCCGGCCGCGAGCACCGTGCTCACCACAGAGGGCCACCGGTACAGCAGCTCCGGATGCCCGCTCAGGCCGGGCGCCACGGCCAGTGCGGCCCAGCTCCACACCTTGAGCAGGGCGTAGTACGGCACCATGGGCGCGTCCCACCCCTGGAGCAGCGTCCAGAGATGTGCCCAGCTGCGCTGCTTGGCGACCACCGACGCCGATTCGTCCAGCCACAGCGCCGGGCGGGTGAGGTGCCAGCAGATCACGGCCGCCGTGCCAGCCATGACAGCGAGAGTCACTCCCGCAACGGGCCGCGATTCCCCGGCTGGAGCAGACTGCTGGTACTGGGTGGCCCCGGACGCTCGCTCAGGCGGAACGATCCCGGCTGGCCGGCTCATTGTGGAATCGGCCCGATCAAGACTGGGAAAGGCTTCCAGCTGGGGCCTGTTCATGCGGGCGAAGCATACCGACGGGCACACCGGGACGACGCGACCGCGCCCGGCCCTGATCTGCGCGCCCCGGCCGGGGCGGAATGGATCAGCTGGTCAGGCTGCTGAGATCAACTCCGGCCGGGCCGATCGGCGGGCGCAGGGCGGTGACGGTCACCCAGCCGTTGCGCAGCAGCGCCATTTCGGAATCGGGCTGCGCCCCGGCGACGTCCTGGGCGAATGTGATGGTGACGAAGCCCTCTCCGGATGCTCCGATCTCAGCCTGGACCGCTCCGAAGCCGTCGATCTGCGCGGCGGAGATGCCCCGCAACTGATCCGGCGGGATGTCCGGCACGTTCACGTTCAGCACGCAGGGCTCCGTGGCGTGTTCCGCGAACCAAGTCAGGACTTGCCGGGTGGCGCTCAGCGCGGTGTCCCACCGGCTGGGAGTGTCGCTGCCGAGCGACACGGCCATGGCCGGCCGGCCGTGCGACGCGGCGGTCAGCGCGGCGCCCACGGTCCCGGAGTGCAGCACAGCCTGACCGGTGTTCGGGCCGTGGTTCACCCCGGAGAGGACGACGTCAGGCGGCTCACCGAAGGCACCGCGCAACGCCACGAAGACGATCATGGCCGGCGAGGCGTGCACCGCCAGGGCCTCCATCCCGGCGACCGTGGCCTGGTTGACGAGCAGCCGCCCGCCCTCCTCCAGGGCGGACAGGGCCGCGCTGCTGCCGCTGCGCTCCTCGTCCGGAGCGGCGATCAGCGGCGTGAAACCCGCATCGGCGGCGGCCCGGGCCAGCACCTCGATGCCAGCGCTGGTCACCCCGTCGTCGTTGGTGATGAGAGCGCGCACGGATCTCCTCTGGTTCGGGCCGGATTCAGGCCGGGGCGGAGCGGTGACCGATGCGCTCGGCCTCAGCGAGGCATTCCTGCGCGGGCCGGATGCCACCGGAGGTACTGGCGCTGGCAATACCGGCTGCCGCCGAGGCGCTGCCCAGCCGGAGGCAGCGCTCGAGCGGCCAGCCCGCGTACCAGCCGAACAACACCCCGGCGGCGAAGGCGTCACCGGCTCCGGTGGTGCTGACGACCTGAGCCGGCCGCAGCCGCACCGACCCCTGCTGCCAGACCTGGCCGCCCGCAGCGGCGGCCACACAGCCGGCCGGGAAGTGCACCACAGCGAACTCGGATACACCCAGCCCGATCAGCGCGGATGCCATCCGGGTCAATGCTTTCCAGTCCACCGGCCGGTCAGCTGCCCCGCCCGGAGCGCTGATCCCGGTCAATTCACCGGCCTCCAGCTCGTTGATGATCACACTGCTGGCGTGGGCCAGGCAGGGCCGGGCGGCGTCCATCTGATCGGGACCGAGAGTGACCAGCTCGAGATTCGTGTGCATGCCCGCCTGCTGGGCCAGCTCGAGCAACGCCGACCAGCCGTTGCCACCGCCAGGCACAGGGGCGTCCATCGCCGGACTCAGGCCGGGCGATCCCACATGCAGGATCCGGGCATTCGAGGCCTTCACCTGCGCCGCCGAGGGCATCCAGCTCGCGTTGGCACCGGGGTGATGGAAGAAGGTGCGCCGCCCGCCGTCCCGTTCCACCATCGCATCGGTGAACGACGTCGCCCGGCTGGACAGGATCTGCAGGCCGCCGATCTCGATGCCCAGCCGCTCGCATTCAGTCGAGATGAACGCGCCGTTCTGGTCGTCTCCGACTGCCCCCAGCAGGGCGACCGGGAAATCGGCTCCAAGCTGGCGCAGGTTGACCGCCATGTTCAGAGCTGGTCCGCCGGTGCTGGCCGAGATCCCCTTGATCAAGGTCAGTCGTTCGGGAGCCGGGTAGACGTCGATCAACTTGCCCTGGTCCACCACGATCGACCCGGCACAGAGCACGCCGCTACGCGAGCCCTTCGAGGAAGCGGGCTGGTTCACTCGGCTCGCAGGATCGGGTCAGTGACGTCGAGGTCCTGGTCCAGCGGCCGGTGCGGGCGGATCTGCGCCTTGGCCAGCGCATCGTGATAGGCCCGGACCGCGTCCGCGGGGCTGAGCTCGGCGCGCAGCACTGGGCGCATCAGGGCGACGAGATCCAGCTGGGACTCGGCGTGCTGGATCTTGCGGCCGAAGAGCGCGACCCGGGCTCCGCTCTGCTCGGCTCGGCGGAGCAGTTCGAAGGTGTCCCGGGTGGTCCCGGCTGAACCGCCGAGAATGCCTGCCACCAGCGAGGAGTCGTGCTCGGTCAGCTCGCGCAGCGGGCCGGCCCCGTTGTAGGCCATCTTCAGGAAGATCGGCCTGTGTGAACTGGTCACCCCGGCCAGGCACCGGATGATCGAGTCATTGACGAATCCGCCGATCTGCTCCGGCGCCAGGCCCGATGGAGCGTTCGGATTGAACACCTCGAGGAAGTGCCGGATCCCGAGCGCGCTGGCCTCGAGGCGGAAGACCCGGTAGGCCTCCAGGGTGGCCAGATCGTGATCTAGGTCGTTGTTGAAGGTGACCGAGTACAGCACCAGATCGCAGAACGGCCGGATCGCGGCCAGATCCACGCTGCGGAACGGCCTGGACGGGCTGGCGGTGTAGCGGCTGGCCCGCTGATTCCAGACGTCGGTGCTGTCGTTGCCCCGGATGGCCAGCGTGACCGCCTCGTCCAGGGAACCGTCAGTCGCCAGCCGCTCACCGTTGGACGCCGAGGTGAGCAGGATGTCGAGCACGCCCTGAGCCATCAGCGCCCGCATGGCCTCCAGATAGGTCGCCCGGGTACGGAACCGCCCGGGGCAGGCTGCGTCCGGATCCGGGCTGGCCGGCTGGGCCGGATGGGCCGGTCCGGCGCCGGCCGCCGCCACACCGAACGCCATGTCGGCGTCCTTGGCATCCGCAATCACGAAATCGTCGGCAGTGTAACGATCTTCGCGGATCGCCCGGAGTTTGCGATCAAGCTTGCGTGCCGGCCATGACTGATCACCTGCTGGTACCGGTGCGCTCACATCGCCTCCAGGCCTGCTGGACAGGTCACCGGGCCGGAACCACGTCCAGGATGAATTCCTTGTCCGGAGTCTCTGGCAGCGGACGCGTGCGCGTCACCGTCCAGCCCATCCCGCTCAGTGCCTCGCTGGCGATGGTCACGCAGTTGTCGTCGACCGGCCACGGGGCCAGTGCGTGCTCGGTAGAGAGATCGGTGCCCTCGTCGTCCGGCCCGACGATGACCTGGATCGAACCTCGCCACGGATTCACGATCGCCTGGCTCACGCTCACGGCCGAAGCTTATCCGCCGGGCCTGCTGCTACCACCAGCGCCGGCCGCCTCCCGGCGAAACGTCCGTCATGAGTCCGGCACCGGATCGAGCCAGCCTGCGGTCGCCTGCAACGCGATCACCACGTCATCGCCCAGGTCGTCCTCGACGCTGCAGTGCAGTCCGAGGTCGGCGATCCGGCCATCCCGAGAGTGAAATTCCGGCTGGGCCGGCGACTGTCCCAGCAGCGGACCCAGCGCGTCCATCGTCGACCACCACAGGTCGAGCCAGTTGCGGGCGGGCCCGATCAGGTATCCGATCTCCAGGACCACCGGGCCATCCGGAAGCTGCTCCTGGCCCACCAGGTGGTCACGGATCTGCCGGCGGAAGTCAGCCTTGAACTCGTCTCGAGATCCGGCCGCGGTCACCGTGAACGTCTGGGCGTCGTCCAGGCCGGTCCGGGGTTTGGCCGTCTCGACCCGCAGTGTGGTGGTGTCGGCGTACCGCTTGCAGCCCCAGACCGAAACGATCGGTTGCGCGCTGCGGGCGGCCAGGTCGGCGGTGAGCGGCAGCAGATAGTTGTCGAGGTCGCGCTCCTCCAGCAGTCGGGTGGTGCGCGGCAGGCCGACGTCGAATCGCAATGCGACCGGACCGCCGGAGCTGGCCAGTGCGGGATCGATCTGAGCCTGCGAGTAGCTCATCGCCCGGGACAATCGCGCTCCGCCGGAATCGCCGCTGCGGTTCCAGTTCGACAGCCGGGGAGCGGTCCGCAGGGTGATGGCTGTGCCCTCGGGTCGCTGGAAGAAGACCGGCTGCATGTCCTCACCTGGCCTCTCGTGCCGTTTCGGCCAAGCGTGACACGCGGCCGGGCTGGACGCCTATCGGCCGCCGGAGACGGTGCTCACAGTTCACCGCGCCTGCGTGGCTGCCCTGAGCGTGCGGATCGGGAGGAGCAATGGGCTCCAGAAGCCGGAATCGGCGCCGAAGCCCCGATCGATCCTCCCGGCCGGATCATCCACCGGGCGAGCCAGCGCCGGCTCAGCTGATGGCGGTCAACTTGCCTCCCGGATGCCTGCGGGCAACCATCGGGCATGGCTGGAGTCGTGCGGCGGGGCCTGCTGGCCGGGGCAGCTGGCACGGCGGTGCTCAATCTGATCACCTATGCGGACATGGCGCTGCGTGGCCGTGAGGCCAGCCCCGTGCCCGCGCAGACCGTCGAGGCGCTGGCCGGTCGGCTGAACGTCACCATCCCCGGCTCCACGCCGGAACGGGAGAACCGGCTGAGCGCGCTGGGTGCGCTGAGCGGGATCGCGGCCGGTCTGGGGGTAGGTATCGGTGCGGCCGCGGCCAGAGCCACCGGCCTGCGACTGCCGGCTCCGCTGGGTGCCGCGCTGAGCGGCGCGGCCGCGATGGCGGTCACCGACGTCCCGGCCGCTCTGCTCGGAGTCACCGACCCGGCCTCCTGGTCTGGCGCCGAATGGGTTTCGGACGCCGTCCCGCATCTGGGCTACGGCTTGGGCGCGAGCGCGGCGCTGCGAATGCTGGAAACGGCTGAGCAGCCGGTGGTTCCGGCCAGCGCCGGGCTGATCGTGCGCAGTGCCCTGCTGGGTACGGCCGCCGGTTCACGCAGTTCGCTGGGCGCGGCCATGCCGGTGATCACATCCAGGCCGCTGCCGCACAAGCCGGATGCCGGAGCGTCTCTGGGCAGCCGGCTGGCGGCCGTGGTTGCGGTGGCCGCAGAACTGACCGGTGACAAGCTGCCCCGCACTCCGGATCGGGACTCGGGCCCTGGTGTGCTGATCCGGTTGGTCTCTGCTCTGGGCGGCGCAACTGCGCTAGCCCGGCGCGAGCAGTCCAACTCGGCGGTTCCGGCCGCGGCCGCCTCGGTGCT
>CALMAR010000044.1 GCA_937859855.1 uncultured Kineosporia sp. | reverse complement strand
CGCTACCGGTGATCAGCGCCGGAACGCTGCCACCGCTGGCCGGTCTGCTCGCCGTCCAGGGCTTCGGCCTGACCGGGGCCGGGCTGGCCGCCTGCCTGGTGCTGGCCGCGACGTCCGGGTTGTCCGGGGTACTGATCGCGCTGTTGTGCTTCAGCGCCCGGCTGTCCGGCGGGCAGCGACTGGCCAGTGAGATCGGCACTGTTGTCACCGGTTCGGCCGCCTTGCTGCTGGCCGGCCAGCCCCGGCTCAGTGATCATGGGCCGGCGCACCTTAGCTACGCCGGCCAGCCGGGAGACCAGGTCTGGCTGGTGCTGCTGTTCCTGGGGGTGGCGGCCACCGCCATCTCGGCCGCGCCGGACCGGAGCCGGGTGCGCTGGCTGGCTGGGCTACTGCTGGCCGGGTCGTCCTGGACCCGGCTGGCCGCCTCCGGTGTCACCCTGGTCGAGGCCTACACCCTGCCGCCCGCGCTGGTGCTGCTCGGGCTGAGCCTGCTGCACATCCGGCGCACGCCGAAGTCCGCACCCCGGCTGCTGACCCAGGTCGCCAGCCTCGCGTTCGGCCCGAGCATCGTGGCCTGCTTCGGCAGCAGCTCCTGGCGGCCGGTATCCCTGCTGGTCACCGCCGCACTGCTGACCGGCCTGGCGATCTGGCTGAACCGGAGTGAGCCGGGTGAGGAGACCGCGGCAGTGGCCCGAGCCCTCGCCCGCATCGCCGGTCTGGCCGCCGCCGCCACAGCCGTGGTGCGCGTGCTGGGCCACGTGGCTCTGCTCGAATTGGACGGCAGGATGGGGGTACCCCTGGATGCGCTGGAGGCCTGGACGCTTCCGGCCGGTGCCGTCCTGCTGGTGGCCGGGCTGGCCGTGGCGCCGCTGTTCCGGCCAGCGTCCGGCCGGCTCGCGGACTCCTGGTATCAGACCCTGCCGGGGCTGGTGTTCCTGCTCGGGCCGAGCCTGTTCGTGCTGCTCGTCCAGGGTGCGTCGCTGGCCGGTCCAGGCCGGATCGCGCTGCTGAGCGTGCTGGCCGGGATGACCCTGGGCGCCGGGGCGGTGGCGCGGCTGCAGGCTCCGGTGCTGGCCGGGGCGGCCGTGCTGATCGTCGACGGCCTGGCTCACCTGCTGCCCTGGGTGGCTGAGGCCGATCTGCCGCCATGGGTGATCCTGGCGGTGCTGGGGATGGCGCTGGTCGGGATGGGCGCCACCTACGAGCGGCGGCTGCGGGAGCTGCGCGATCTGCGGCTGATCATCACCGCGCTGCGCTGAGTCAGCTCAGGCGGCGGTGCCGGCCTCCGGGTGCGGGACCCGCCCGTGGGCGTCCACGCCGAGCTCGCGGGCCAGGCCCGGCTCCTCGATGAACACGAACCGGCGATAGGCCCAGAACCGGAACAGCGTGCCCAGGCCCAGACCGACCACGTTCCCCGCGATGTTGTCGGCCAGCGTCGAGGTCAGGCCGAGCACGTAGTGGCTGAAGGCCAGGCAGCTCAGCGCGATCACCAGGCCGCACACGTTCATGGTGGCGAACAGGGCGAACTCGCGGCGGCGGGAGGTCCGGCGGCGGTGCCGGAAGGTCCAGTAACGGTTGCCCACCCAGGCCACCACCGTGGCCGCGAACACCGAGATGGTCTTGGCCGTCAGTGGCTTCTCGGCCAGTCCGTGCGAGCCGCCGATGATGCCGGTGCGCATCAGGTTGAACACACTGATGTCGACCACGAACGCCACCAGGCCGACGGTGCCGAACTTGAGCACCTCGCGGTAGACGACGTCCATCGAGGCCCGGGTCGCGGCGAGCAGCGCGATCAGGCGCCCCTGAGCCGACCGGGCGCGGGACAACATCCGGCACAGGTTGCCATGCCTGTCCATGACATGCACATCCGAAGCTCTGCAGCGGGCAGCGATAACCTTCGCTGGTGTCCGCCGCCACCTCGCAACGGGGCGCTGCGCTGAGCGATCTCCGGCGCCGTCCATCAGTCAGTACCGGATTCCCGGTGGTGGGCGTGGCCGGTGGCGGCCAGCTGGCCCGGATGATGCAGCCTCCGGCGGCCGAGCTGGGCATCCGGCTGCGGGTGCTGGCCGAAGCTCCGGACGTCAGCGCGGCCCAGGTGGTGCCCGACTCGCCGGTGGGCGACTACCGGGACGAGGCCACCATGCGTGCGTTCGCGTCGTCCGTCGACGTGCTCACCTTCGATCACGAGCATGTGCCGGGCCCGATCCTGAGGGGACTGGTGGACGACGGGTTCGCCGTCCACCCCGGCCCGGATGCGCTGGCTCACGCCCAGAACAAACTGCTGATGCGCCAGCGGCTGACCGAGCTGGAGGTGCCGGGCCCGGGCTGGCGTCAGGTGCGCGACTGGGACGACGTGCTGCGCGCGGCCGACGAGCTGGGCAGCTCGATCGTGTTGAAGACGCCCACCGGCGGGTACGACGGCAAGGGCGTGATGGTGCTGGACGCCGCTGGCGAGCCGCCCGCGCAGGTTCTGTCCTGGCTGGCGGAAGCCGGGCCGGATGGGTTGCTGGCCGAGCAGAAGGTGGCCTTCCGCCGGCCGCGGCCCGGGCGGGGCCCCCGCCCGCCGGCCGCCCCGGCCGCGGCCTGCCCGGTGGCCGAGACCACCCAGGAGAACGGCATCTGCCGTCAGGTGATCGCCCCGGCTCCGGGCCTGTCCGGCGAGCTGGCGGCCCGGGCCACCCAGATCGGCCTGCGGCTGGCCGGAGAACTCGGCGTCACCGGGGTGCTGGCGGTGGAGATGTTCGACATTGGCGCTGGCGTTCTGGTCAATGAGCTGGCCATGCGCCCGCACAACAGCGGGCACTGGACCATCGACGGAGCGGTGACCAGCCAGTTCGAGCAGCATCTGCGAGCCGTGCTGGATCTGCCGCTGGGCGATCCGCGCCCGCGGGCGCCCTGGTCGGTGATGGTCAACGTGCTCGGCGGCGCCTACCCCGACCTGTATCGCAGCTACCTGCACGTGATGGCCCGCGATCCCGCGGCCAAGGTGCACCTGTACGGCAAGGAGGTCCGGCCCGGGCGCAAGGTCGGCCATGTCACCGTGACCGGTTCGGACCTGGAGGCGGTGCAGGCCCGGGCTCAGCACGCGGCCGGGTTCATCGAGGGGCTGATCGATGAGTGAGCCGGGCCCGGCCCCGCTGGTGGGTGTCGTGATGGGCTCGGACTCCGACTGGCCGGTGATGCAGGCTGCGGCGCAAGCGCTGAACGAGTTCGGGGTGCCGTTCGAGGCGGACGTCGTTTCCGCGCATCGGATGCCCCGGGAGATGATCGGCTATGGGACGGCGGCGGCCGGGCGCGGGCTGCGGGTTCTGATCGCCGGGGCGGGCGGGGCCGCGCATCTGCCCGGCATGCTGGCCTCGGTCACGGTGCTGCCGGTGATCGGCGTCCCGGTGCCGCTGAAGACCCTGGACGGCCTGGACTCGCTGCTCTCGATCGTGCAGATGCCGGCCGGGGTGCCGGTGGCCTCGGTGTCGATCGGCGGGGCCCGCAACGCCGGGTTGCTCGCCGTCCGGATCCTGGCCGCGGGGCAGGACGCGCTGGGGGCCCGGCTGCGCGGCCAGCTGGCTCAGTTCGCCGACGGGCTCAGGGACACGGCTGCGTCGAAGGGCGCCGCCCTGCGAGCCAACCTCTCCCCATGATCGCCAGCTGATCAGGCGGCCTTCTTCTTCGACGCGGCCGCGATGGCAGCCACGGTGTCCATGTCGTTGTTCTTGATCGCGGCGAAGAGCCGCTGGGCCTGCGCGCTGTCCCAGGCCACCGCCGAGCCCGCGCTGGTCGACAGGTTCGGATTGCTGATCGGCACGGTCATCGACAAGCCGCCCCCGCCGGACACTGCCCGCATCGCCAGCACGAACTTGGCCACGCCCAGCACCGAGGTGCTCTTGTCCACGGTCAGCGCGCCACCCCCGGCCTTGGCCGCCGGAAACGCCCGCCAGGGCTGGAGCAGGGTGCCGGGCGACAGCATCTTCTTGGAGATCGCCGCCAGCGTCTCCCGCTGCCGCTCGACCCGGCCCAGGTCGCCCCGCGGATCGCTGTGCCGCGCCCGGGCATAACCGAGCGCGGTCTTGCCGTCCATCTGCTGGCAACCCTTCTTCAGGTTGATGTGCGCGTCGCGGTCGTCCATGTCGAACTTGGGGCACAGCGTGACCCCGCCCACCGCGTCCACGATGGTGGCGAAGCCGCCCAGCCCGGTCTCCACGTAGTCGTCGACCCGGACGCCGGTGACCGACTCGACCGTCTGCACCAGCAGCGGCGCCCCGCCGAACGCGTAAGCAGCGTTGATCTTGTTCCGGCCGTGCCCGGGGATCGGCACATAGGAGTCGCGGGGCAGGCTGATCAGCGTGGTCGGCCCGTTCGAGGGCACGTGCAGCATCATGATCGTGTCGGTGCGCTGACCCGCCGCCGAGCCGGTGCCCAGCCGCTTGCGCTGCGCCGCGGACAGGTCGGCCCGGGAGTCGCTGCCGACCACCAGGTAGGTGCGCCCGGGTGAGTCCGGCGTGTCCAGCGCCCGGTGCGCCGGGGCCAGCGCATCGACCCGGTTCAGATGGGTGTACGCGGTCAGGCCCAGCAGCAGCGGGTAGCCGATCAGGACCAGGATCAGCAGGCCGATGATCAGCCGGATCGGGGGACGGCGCGAAGGCCGCCCCAGCGGCGGCGGATACGCCGGTTGCGGTGGTTTAGCCGGCCCCGGCTGCGGCTCCCGGGTCTGGGGTTCGGCCACCCGCACGGGCGAGCGGGCCGAGTCGAAGCGGGTGCCGTCCGGCGGGCCATCCTGCGATCCGCCGTTCTCGGCGTAGATCTGACCGGCCGCTGCGGGCCACTGCTCGGGCAGATATGGAGGGCCGTCGCCCAGCCCTCGTCGCCGGCCGAAGCCGGGCTTGGACCGGTACACGGTCCCCGGCCGATTCGGGTCCGGCTCTCGTCGTCGCTTGGCTGGGCTCATCTGGAGTACCAACGCACGGCCTCGTCAGGCGGTTCGCGCCCCGCCGTGGCCGGGCTCATCCCAGTCCCAGTCGCGGCGCTTCGATCGCCGGGCAGCTGTCCATCACCACGTCCAGGCCAGCCGCGCGGGCCCGGGCCGCCGCGGCCTGATCGATCACCCCCAGCTGCAGCCAGACCGCGCCAGCTCCGGCCGCGATCGCCTCGTCCACGATTCCGCCCGCCAGCTCGCTGCGCACGAACACGTCCACGACGTCGATCCGGCCGGGAACCTCAGCCAGATCGGGGTAACCCGGCTCGCCGTGCACCGTTTCGGCCTGAGGGTGCACCGGCACGATCTGCTGGCCGAGCTGGTCCTGCAGATAGGCGGCGATCCGGTACGCCGTCCGCTGCCGATTGGACGACAGACCCACCACCGCCCAGCGTCCCCGGGTGCTGAGCAGTCTGCGGATCACCTGTGGATCGTTGACGTGCCCGGCGACGGGCGGCAGGGCCTCGGTCATGCCGCCAGTCTGCCTCAACCCCTCTACCGGACCTCTACGATCTGAGCATGTCGTGGCTCGTGACCGGGGGCGCCGGTTATATCGGTTCGCACGTCGTCCGCACCCTGGCCGAATCCGGCCGGACCGTCGTGGTGATGGACAACCTGTCCAGCGGGCATCGCTCGTTCGTCAGCGACGGTATCCCTTTCGTCCAGGGCAGCGTGGTCAGCCCGGGCGACGTGGAGGCAGCGCTGACCGAGGCGGGGCGGGCCGACGCCGCCGGCCAGGTGGACGGCGTGATCCATCTGGCCGGTTTCAAGTACGCCGGGGTGTCGGTGCAGCAGCCGCTGCACACCTTCGAGCAGAACGTGACCGGCATGCAGGTGCTCTGCGCGGGAATGCTCAAGGCCGGGATCAAGACCATGGTGTTCTCGTCCAGCGCCGCCACCTACGGCACCCCGAGCGTCGACCTGGTCACCGAGGACACCCCGACCAGGCCCGAAAGCCCTTACGGGCAGAGCAAGTTGGCCGGCGACTGGCTGCTGCGCGATCTCGGCGTCAGCGATGACTTCCGGCACACCTCGCTGCGCTACTTCAACGTCGTTGGCTCCGGCTACCCGGACCTGTATGACACCAGCCCCCACAATCTGTTCCCGATGGTGATGGCCGCGCTCACCGCTGGGCAGACGCCGGTGGTGCGGGGGACCGACTATCCGACCCCGGACGGCTCCTGCGTGCGCGATTACGTGCACGTTCAGGACCTGGCTCTGGCGCATGTGGCCGCCGCCCAGGCGCTGGAGCAGGGCCGGGTGCTGGAGCCGGTGTACAACCTGGGCAGTGGTGAAGGGGTGTCGGTCCTGCAGATCATGGACTCGATGAGCCGGGTGACCGGTCATTCCTTCACCCCGGAGATCCGCGAGCGGCGGCCTGGCGATCCGGCCCGGATCGTCGCGTCGGGTGCGCTGGCCGCGCGGGACCTGGACTGGGCGATGCGGCACGACCTGGACGACATGGTGGGCAGCGCCTGGTCGGCCTGGACCGCGGCCCAGTCAGCTGAGCAGTAGCTCGGTGCCCAGCGCGCAGTGGTCGCTGATCGGCATCCGGACCGCCTGAGCCTGCCTCGGCCAGGGCTGCGCGCCGTCCGGAAGCCCTTGCTGCAGAATGTGATCCAGTTGCAGCCGGGGCCGTGGGGCGGGCCAGGTCGCCAGACTGACCAGCGGCGCCCACCCCGGCATCCGCCGGCTGACCAGCCCAGCCGGAAGATTCAGATCGCCCATCAGCAGCCGGGGGCCGGGCAGCTGGGCCAGCCAGTGCCGAACCTGTCCCAGTTGCCGGATGCTGCGCGCGGGCATGAACGACAGATGCACGCAGGCCACGGTCAGCCGGGGCGACTCCAGTTCAGCCGCGACCACCGCCCGGGGCTCGTCCCGCAGCCACAGCACCCGGGGCGGCCGGCTCGGGATCATCACCGGCAGCCGCCCCCGGCCAGGGCTCAGCCGCAGCACATGCCAGCGCCGCACCGGGATCCGGGACAGCAGTGCCACCCCGAATCCGGGCGCCCGGTCGCCGTCCGGCACCAGCCCGCGTCCGGGCGCCCAGCCGGGCTGGCCCGGCACGCCGGCCACGGTTTCCTCGAAACGCCATGCTGTAGCGCCCATTTCGGCGGCGATAGCGGCAGCCTGGGGTTGATAACCCGAGCGCGGCTGATACCGGTCGGCCTCCTGCAGGGCGAGCACATCGGCGTCCAGCAGCTGGCCCGTCTCGCCCACCTGGGCCGGGCCGCTCGCGACCGCGGCCCGCCCCCCGCCGGGCAAACGGGTGCACGACACCACCCAGAGCCCGGCCGCCCCCGCGCCCGCGCTGCCGCCCCCCACCCGCCGGACATCAGGTTGAACGAAACCAGCCTCAGCCGGGCCGCATCCGCGTTCACTCGTCCGGGGCGCCGATAGCGGCGTCCAGGTCACGCAGCATTCCGACCGCGTCGGCGACGATGCCGTGGTCATCCGTATTCACGCCGTGCAACAGCCAGCGAGCCAGGGCCAGTTCGCCCGACAGCCGGGCGCGCCGGCGCAGAGCCGGATCAGGTGGCTCGTGCCGGGCGGCGGCGTAAGCCGCCAGCACCGGATCAAGGGCCGGCTCGTTGGAACCCAGTGCCAGCCGGGCGAAGTCGTCAGCCGGATCCCCCACCCGGGCTTCGGCCCACTCCACGATGCCGGTGATCCGGTCGCCCTCGACCAGCACGTTCTCCTCGGCCAGGTCTCCGTGCACGCAGCGAGGGACGAACCGCCAGGCGCCGACTTCCTCGACCGCCCGTTCCCAGCGGGACAGCAGCCGGGGCGGGACCTGGCCGGTGGCGGCCGCCCGATCAACCTCAGCCAGCCGCCGGAACCGGTACTCATCGGCGGAGTAGACCGGCAGGCCAGCCTCCTCCACCAGCCGGACGGGCAGATCGTGGATGGCTGCGATCGCCCGGCCCAGCGAGGCGGCCAGGCCGGGGCGGTGCAGCAGTTCCAGCGGGCGCATCGGATGGCCGGGCAGCTGCCGGTGCACTACCGCCCGGCCGCCGCCGGTCAGCGTCGCGGTGCCCTCGACCTGCGGCAGTCCGAAGGGCAGCCAGGACATCAGCTGCTCGATCAGATGGCCCTCCTGATCCATCCGCAGACCGGCCGCGGTATTGCGCGGTGCCCGCACGATCCACACCCGCTTCAGGCTGTCCTGGATCAGGGCCGCGTCGACGTCGTCGGCCGCCGACTCGATCGGCCGGGTCTGAGCCGGCTCCATGCCCTTGATCGCGGCCGACGCCAGGGCGGCGAGGGCGAGTGGACTGCGTGCGGGCATCCCGCCACCGTACTGTTTCCGCTCTGGCCCCGGCCTGTTCTGGTTCGGGGGGCCGCCTGCGAGCAGCCCGGCCGCCGCGTAATCTCGCCGGTATGGGGTCGCTCGAACACCTGGCGCTGTCTCGTTCGACGCTGGACCGGGCGTCGTCCCGGCGCACCGACCCCGAGCTGATCCCCAAGTCGTGGGCCGATCCGGCCACCCGGGTCTTTCCGGTGGCGGACGGCAGTGCCCTGGTGTCAGGGCCGGCCGCAGGTATGCAGGCCGCCGAGCTCGTGACCCGCTCGGGCGAGGGCTGGGCCCAGTTCTGGGGGCCGGCCTGGACGCCGGACCTGAGCCAGGCCATATTCGCCGGGCTGGACCAGGACGGCGTCGCCTGGCTGGCCGTGCCGGTCGAGGCGGATCTACCTGCGCCGGATGGTGCTCGCTGGGCCGGGTTGCGCGAGGCCGGCGCGACCCTGGACGACACCGGAGCCGGAGCACTGGTGTCGGCGGTGGCGGCGCTGGCCTGGCATGCGGCGCACCCGCGCTGCTCGCGATGCGGACATCCGACCGGGGTGGTGCTGGCCGGCTGGCAGCGGCTGTGCCCCAACTGCGGCCGGGAGCACTATCCGCGCACCGATCCAGCCGTGATCATGGCCATCGTGGATCCGGATGACCGGGTGCTGCTGGGCCGTCAGGCAGCCTGGCCGGAGCACCGGTTCTCCACCCTGGCCGGGTTCGTCGAGCCGGGGGAGCCGCTGGAGGACGCCGTGCGGCGCGAGGTGGCCGAAGAGTCCGGGGTGATCGTGGGCGACGTGACCTATCGGGGCAGCCAGCCCTGGCCGTTCCCGTCGTCGCTGATGCTGGGATTTCGCGGCGAGGCGCTGAGCACCCAGATCACCGTGGACGGCGAAGAGCTGGCTCAGGCCCGGTGGTGGAGCCGGGAGGAGCTGGCGGCCGACCTGGCCAGCGGCGCCGTGCTGCTGCCACCGCCGGTCTCGATCGCCCGGCGCCTGATCGAGGACTGGTACGGCGGCGCACTGCCCGGCTCCGGCGCCTGGCGCTGATCATCTGCCCCGGGGTTCGCCGGGGCCCCCCGCCCCGCCGGGCCCCCCCCCCCCGCCGCGGAGGAGCACGCCCCCCCACCGGACGC
>CALMAR010000043.1 GCA_937859855.1 uncultured Kineosporia sp. | reverse complement strand
CCCCCGCGGGACACTCCCCCCGCCCCCCCCCGCCCCCCGCGGGGGCCGGCCCCGCGGCGAGGGCTGGGGCACCGAGCGGGCCGTGACACCGCCAAGGGGCTATCCCGCGTGGCGCGGTGAGCCGGAGATGGCCGGCGGACACATGGAGCACCGCCCAATCAGGGCCGGCGTAGACGAAGCTCTGACCTCGCCAATCGCTCGGCGTCATCGTGACAGCCCGGACCGTCCATCCGGTCGCCGGCCTGTTGCGCAGGTCTTGCCGCCGACGGCCCTACCGGTGACGAACTGAGTTGTCCGGCAGACGATCGCAAGTATTTGTGTGTTGCCGGCTCGGGCGCTTGCCGCCGCGGCGCTCTGGTCGACATTCGGCATCTGACTGGAGCGCTTCCGAGGTTCCAGCACCGCAGATTCGTCTCAAACTGAGACGCGGCCAGGACCCGGCGCCTGATTCCCGGGACTTAACGTGACGGAAATCCAGGACACAAGTCCTCGCCGCCCGCGCGTCGTCACTTCGCACACCGCCATCTTCGCTCCGTGAGCCGTCGTTCGTTCAGCGATCCGTCAACGAGGAGCCATCATGATCTTCATCACCGCCAAGTTCCAGGTACGTCCCGAAGAGGCCGGTCGCTGGCCCGAGATCGCCCGGGACTTCACCGAAGCGACCAGGGCGGAGGAGGGTTGCCTGTGGTTCGAGTGGTCCCGCAGCCTGGACGATCCGAATGAGTACGTTTTGGTCGAGGCGTTCCGGGACGACGCCGCTGGGGCCTCTCATGTGCAGACCGATCACTTCTTCGAAGCCCAGCGGACCCTGCCGAAGTACCTGGCGCAGACGCCTCGCATCGTCAATGCGAATGTGCCGCAGAATGATTGGTCTGAACTGGGTGAACTGGCGGTCAACCGGGAGAGCTGACCCACATGGTCGCCCGGCCGCACGCTCAGGGGTAGCTGACCACCGTCACCGGGACGTCCGGGTTGGCGATTGTCGAGGATCCACCCACCCCGTTGACGACGTTGAGAATACCGCCCTTGCCGTTGACGGGATCGAGAAAGATCGTCAGCAGGTCGTGCAAGCTTCCCGGGGCCAGGCTGGTGGGAACCTCGAAGGCGTTGTCGGCGTAGATGTCCACGCCCTGGTTGAAGAAGCTGTAGCTACCCATGCCGTAACCGGTGAAGGTTGTGACCCTGGGCGAGACCTTGAATGCGGCCCATCCCTTCACGCCATTGTGCTGCCAGGCCGCTTGATCCGGTGGGTCGTAAGGCAATTCGTTCTGGAAGAAGATCACCTTGCCACCCTGGCCGTTCCAGATCACCTGATACTTCTGGTAGTGCTCCACGAAGAGCCCGGTGGCCGTGACGTCGTCACCATTCACGATCAAGCCGGTATTGGCCGTGTTGACCGTCCAGCCGAACGATCCAGCGTTGCCATGGTCTGCGCGCCAGGCCCAGATGTTGTCAAGAATCACGTCGTCACTGTCGACCTGCAGACTCACCGTGGCCTTGCCCACGTGTGGGCCGCCGGTCCGGAAGTACACGTCCTGCAATGCTGTTGGATTCCTCGGGTCGCTCCGGTGGGCGTTCCTGGTGCCCACTCGCATCAGCAGCGGCGAGTTCACGGTTCCGGCGTCAATCATCAGGCCTGCGACGTCCACGCCAGGTACGTCCTCGATCCCCATCACCTGCGCGCCCTTCACGGCCGTCAGTGTCGCCACACCAAGACCGAGCACGACGGTGTTCGCCCGCTTGACCGAGATGGTTCTGTCGATGGAGTAGACACCTGGGGTGAAGATGAGGTTCTTGCCCCGGGCCAGCTGACTGTTGATGGCCTGGACCGAGTCCGAAGGCTTGGCGATGAAGAAGTCGGACAACGGGATCGAGCGGCCCGGCGTGAGCCCGTTCTCCCACGTCGTCCCCGACGAGTTCGTGCGAGGTGATGGGACGCGCACCTTCCACTTCCCGGCCGCGGTGACATAGAGGTAGGGCTTCTCCCGGCTGACCGGCGTCGCGGCGAGCGTCGTGTACGGGCCGCCGCAGGCCGCATCAGCGGGGAAGCACTGCGCCGGAGCACCTTCCACGCCGGAGAACACCTGGTTCCAGACGCCGTTGGACCAGCTGCCGATCGAACTGTCGCGGACCAGGTACTGCTGCTGGGATCCGTTGACCACGGTGCCGGCCTTGGAGTCCGCGATGAACCCGCCGCTCGCGTACGACGGTGCGGTGCAATAGTCCATCAGGGTCAGGTTGCCCCCCGTCACGTTCACCCGGCGCAGGGGCGCTGCCTGCGACGCGGCCCAGAACTCAGCCGAGGCATAGCAGCCGTCACGCCCGGCCACGTTGATGGTCAGGTTCGACATGGAGCGCCAGAAGTTGTCCAGCGCGATGCAGCTCTGGCTTCCATCGCTGGCCGGAAAACACCGGTTGAAGACGTCCACGTGACCGTTGATGGTGACATCGCCAGGTGAAGCTCCGAGCCCCGCGACCTCGGTGTAGTAGCCCACCTGGAACGTCAGCGGGGCCTCGGCCGTCCCGTACGTACCGGGCTTGAACAGCAGCGCGTACCGGTTGGTTCCCATCTCGTCGTCGACCTGCCGCGCCGCCACCTCGTCCACGGCTTGCTGGATCTGCGCCTGCGGCATGCTCGGATCGAAAACCAGGACATTCGGCCCGAGGGCCGGGTCATCGGTGTGAACCGGGGCCGCGTCCGCCTGCACGGAGCCGCTGAGCACCAGGAAGGCCGTCAGGCCGGCCGCACCGATGATGTGGCGAAGCGTCATGCTGGACGACCTGCTTCCTAGACCCGCGTGCGCCGCTCGACAGTGAGAACGCAATCGGGCTCAGAAAATCATGCTGGCTGATGTCATTCAAGATGTAGCGGCGAATCAGGTAGTGAACGCGCATTTCGCTGCGTAACGGGCGCAGCGGCCCCGCCGATGTGATGCCGCCGCCGATTCAGGACGGCTCCGGGTGCTGACCCGCCGGTGACTCCCGTGCGGCCAGTTCCTTAAGCACAGCGGCGGCGTCCCATTGACCCGGGTCATCGGCGGCGGTCCATACCTCAACCTGTTGGCGAGCCCATCGGGCCCAGTCACGCAGGGCCTTTTCCTGCTCGTACTGAAACGTCAGGGTGAGTGCTCGCAGATGCAGGCGACGCGGGAAAGGCATCGCGCTGGTGGCGAACTCAGCCAGGGTCGCGATCCGCTGATCGGCCTCCTGCTCGATCCGGTCCAGGGTCGTCAGCAGCTGCTGCTTGGAACCGGCGTCAGCGAAGAAGACCTTGACCAGGCCCTCGAACTCGCTGGTGCGGGGGGCCGGAGGCTGACCGAGCCAGTCACGCAGAGCGTTACGTCCGGCCTCCGTCACCTGGTACACGGTCCGGCCTCGTCGTCCGGTGAGCTCCCGGGTCGCCGTGGCCAGGCCGTCCTGAACCAAGTACTTGGGCTCGTCGTAGAGCTTGCGCTCGGCCCGCGGCCAGAACCAGTTCAGGCTGCGCCGTACCTGCTGGGCGAGCTCGTACGTCGTCCAGTTACGAACGGTCAGCAGCCCAAGGATCGCGTATGAGGTGGTGGTGCGCTCTCGCGGCATCTACCAACGTTGACATACTGCCAAGGGCAGTGTCTAATTCTCGGCAGTACTGCACAGGGCAGTATCGGTGCTTCGTCGCTGACCGCGGATCCGTTTCCACCCGCAGTTGCCCGGCGGCGGTCCGAAAGCGTCTCCCCCGCAACCACAAACAGAAGGAACGATCAACGTGAGCACTGTAGAGACCCTCCTTGGGTTCGACCGCCTGCGCTCAGTCCTGACCGGTTCGCTGGCGCTGCCCGGTGAGAAGGGTTACGAGCTGGCCACTCCCTGGAATGTGGCCGTTCCCGTGCACCCGGCCGCGGTGGTCTCGGTGGCCGACGCGGCCGACGTCGCCGAAACCGTCCGGTTCGCCGCCACCAGCGGCCTGCGGGTCGCCGTCCAGCGCACCGGGCACGGCGCACTGCCGATAGCTGAGGACGTCATCCTGATCCACACGGGTCAGCTCACCGAGCTGAGCATCGACGCTTCAGCGCGACGGGCCAGGATCGGCGCAGGACTGGTGTGGCAGCAGGTGATTGAGGCGGCCGCGCCATATGGCCTGACCCCGCTGGCCGGTGCGGCACCCGGCGTTGGCGTGGCGGGTTTCCTGACCGGCGGCGGGATCGGCCCGCTGACCCGGACCGGGGGGCTCTCCTCCGACCGGGTCCGCGCCTTCGAGGTCGTCACCGGCGACGGACGTCAGCTGCGCGTGACACCGGCCGAGCAGGCCGGCCTCTTCTGGGGCCTGCGCGGCGGGAAGGGCACGCTCGGCATCGTCACCGCCGTCGAGCTGGACCTGCTGCCGCTCACTGAGATCTATGGTGGCGCGATCTATTTCGATGGGCGCGACGCCGCTGCGGTGCTGCACGCCTGGCGATCCTGGAGTATGGGCCTGCCCGAACACGCCAACACATCAGCGGCCCTGCTGCGGCTGCCAGCGCTGCCCGGCGTCCCGCCGCCGCTGGCCGGGAAGCTGACCGTAGCCGTCCGGTTCACCAGTGTGGCCAGTGAGGCGGAGGCTGCGGCCACGCTGGCACCGATCCGAGCCGTTGCCGCTCCGCTGATCGACACCGTGGCGATGATGCCGCTGACGGCGATCGGCGCGGTGCACGCGGATCCGGCCGACCCGATGCCGTTATGCGAGCGGTCCGCGCTGCTGCGCGAGTTGCCGGGCGAGGCGGTCGATGCACTGATCGCCCTGGCCGGTCCTGCTGCGCCGTCCCCGCAGGTGATGGTCGAACTGCGACTGCTCGGCGGGGCCCTCGCCCGGCCCGGCCAGCATCCGAGCGCGTTCTGCCACCGGGATGCGGCATACAACCTGTTCATCGCCGGCGCACTCGTGCCCCCCATCGCCGGCGCGGTCCCCGCGCATGGGGCTGCCGTGCTGGCCGCGATGCAACCCTGGGCCACCGGCGGTGTCCTGCCCAACTTCGGCGCCAGCGCCGACCCGGGTCACCAGGCTCGTTGTTACCACCCGCGGACTCTGGCCCGGCTGACGGCCCTAGCGCAGGAGAACGACCCGGACGGGGTACTGCGGATCGGCCAGGTCGTCCAGCCAGCTCTGACCTGACCCGGTGAGCAAGCGGATCAAACTTCCGCCGGGTGCAAGGCGGCGTCCAGGGCGGTGATCTCCCCGGCGAAGGAGCCGCGCAGAGCGGCGCGTTGCGCGTCGTCGCACCAGGCAGCCTCCACGCCGGCCCGGGCGATCCGGGCGGCCGCGCCGGTCCCAAACCCCAGCGCGGGCAGGGCTTCCCGGTACTCACGGCCGATATCGGTGCGGAAGAACATGGCATCGTCGGTAGCGATGGTGACCCGCAGCCCAGCCCGGATCATGGCCGCGATCCGGTGCCCGGAATTCAGCTCCCAGCCGGAGCAGATCGTGGTCGACACCGGGGTGACGGTGAAGAATGTTCCCAGCTCCAGCGCCCGCGCGACCAGCACCGGATCATCCACGATCCGGTAGCCGTGGTCGATCCGGTCGACCGCCAGCTCTTCCAGCACGAAGCGGACGTCGTCCATGCTCGCGCCCGGCGTCTCCCCCACATGGGCGCAGGTGCGCAGGCCATGCCGCCGGGCGAGGGCACAGGCAGCGGCGAACTGACGCGGATCCTCGCGGCCGTCGAGGGTCAGGTCATCCATGCCGATGCCCACCACTTCGTCGATCGGGTTGGCGATCACCTGCTCGACCAGTTCCACCGCGGCCGCACCCCCGTCGCGCCGGTTGATCGCCGGGATCAGCCGGAACCCGACCCCGTAGTCGGCTTCAGCCGCCCGCAGGCCCGAGATGATCGGCTCCAGCACCTGCCGATAGGAGAGACCATGGGCGGCGAAGTACTGAGGGTTGACGAAGTACTCGCGGTACTTCAGATTCCCCCGCCCGACACCGATCTGTACTCCTTGGTAAGCGATCTGCTCGAAGTCCGAAGGATCCCGGGTGGATGCGTGCGCCGCGCGGAAGGCGACCAGGAAATCAGTCAGGTCGTCGTACCTGAAGAGCCGCTCCGGATCGGTCGTGGGCAGCTCCACGCCGTGCTTGGCCGCCAGGCCAACCAGCAGCGTGGCCGGCATCGTGGACACGAAGTGGCAGTGCAACTCCGTCTTCGGCAGCAGGCGAAGGTAGTCGTCCTCGGTGATCACGCGTTCTCCAGTTCCGCCCGGCTCAGCCTGCATTGCTGGCCCACACTTCCCCCTGCTCGTGGTGGACGTCCAGGCTGAACGGCCTGAAGGAGGCAGAATTCGGCTATGAACAGCCTCCGCACAGTCAGCCGGGTTTCACGTGCCGGCGCTTGAGATTCTGGTCGTTCTCGGCGTCACCGTCCTGATCGGGACGACGCTCGGCGGCCGGTTCAGTGTGGCGCCGCCGGTGCTCCTGATCGTGCTGGGCGGACTGCTGGGGTTGATGCCGGCGCTGTCGCATGTGGGCCTCGACCCCGACATCGTCCTGTTCCTGTTCCTGCCCGCGATCCTTTACTGGGAGAGCCTGAACACCAGCCTGCGTGAGATCCGCGCCAATCTGCGGGTGATCGTGATGTCCAGTGTCGGCTTGGTGATCATCACGATGGTTGCCGTCGCATTCACCGCGCAGGCGCTCGGGATGGACTCGTCGGCCGCGTGGATCCTGGGCGCCGTGCTCGCCCCGACCGACGCGTCGGCCGTCGCCGGGCTGGCCAAGCGGATGCCCCGGCGCACGCTGACCACTTTGCGAGCCGAGAGCCTGATCAATGATGGGACGGCGCTGGTGCTGTTCGCCATCACGGTCGGTGTCGCGGTCAGCGGCGACATCCCCGGTCCGGTCGCGATTGTGGCCAGGTTCGCCGGCTCCTATGCGGGCGGCATCGCGGCCGGGCTGCTGATCGGTGGCCTGGTCGTGTTCCTCCGCCGACGCCTGGAGGACCCGCTGCGCGAGGCCGGGTTGAGTGTGCTGACCCCATTCACCGCCTATCTGCTGGCGCAAGCGGTGCACTCCAGTGGAGTGGTGGCGGTCGTGGTGAGCGGACTCGTGCTGACTCAGGCGAGCCCGCGGGTGATCAGTGCCCGGTCGCGCACTCAGGCGTTCGCTTTCTGGGACATTTCCACGTTCATGCTGAACGGCGGGCTGTTCGTCTTCGTCGGTATCCAGATCCCTCAGGCCGTGCGGGGCATCGACAGCACCAGCACGGCGCGGGCTCTGGTGCTCGCTCTGGTCGTGACTCTGGTCGTCGTCGGAACCCGGCTGCTCTGGGGCCATCTGGCGACGTTCGCGGTCCGGGCCATCGACCGGCGAGATGTCCAGCGGGCACGGCGGGTGGACTGGCGAACCAGGACCGCCGTGGGCTGGGCCGGGTTCCGCGGCGCAGTGTCCCTGGCCGCCGCGCTCGCCGTCCCATCTGCCATCAACTCCGGAGACCGGCTGCCGGACCGAGATCTGCTGGTCTTCACGACGTCAGTGGTGATCCTGCTGACCATCATCGTGCAGGGGACGACGCTGCCCGCCGTGATCCGCTGGGCGCGGCTGCCCGAGGACACCGCGCGCCAGGAGGAGCTGCAGCTGGCCCAGCGCAGCGCCGCCCGGGCCGGGCTGAACGCGCTGCCGCAGGTGGCGGCCGACCTGGGCGTCGACGGCGAGCTGCTGGACCAGGTGCGGCAGGAGTATCAGAAACATTTGGAGCTGACCGGCTGGGGCAACTCGCCGAGCGACGGCGATCAGGCTCGCGATCAGGCCCGCCATCAGGCCAAGGACCGGGTGCGCGACCTGAAACTGGGGGTGCTGGCCTACAAACGGCAGGCGGTCACCGAGCTGCGGGACGCCAACCGTATCGACGACATCGTGCTGCGCGAGGTTCAGGCCACCATGGACGCCGAAGAGGTGCGCCTGCTCGGACCGGTCCCAGCCGAGTAGCCCAGCCGGGTAGTCCCACGCCGGGTAGCCTCCCTCAGGGGCGGGGATTTGGGCTCTGGGTCAGCGCAGGATCGGTTTCAGCCACCGGAGCGAGGATGTCATCGATGCGCTGCATCAGATCGGCGTCCAGTCGTACCCCCGATG
>CALMAR010000042.1 GCA_937859855.1 uncultured Kineosporia sp. | reverse complement strand
GTGTGGACCGGTGGGACCTCGCTGGCCACCCGCGCCTCCACGGCGCTGCTGTGGGCCGGACTGCTGTGCGGCCCGTTCGGCCTGGCCGTTGGCGGCCTGGCTCTGACGGGGCAGCTGGGCGGCTCCGCCGTGCCGGTGGCCGCTCCCGTGTCGGGCAGCACTGGCGAGCAGGTAGCAGCCGGTGAATTCGCCGAACGGGTGATCTGGACCTGGCTGACCACCGCCAGGGGCGGTGAAGCGAAGCTGCAAGCGCTGGTCACCTCGGCGTACTGGTCGGCGCCGGAGAAGCCATACGCGGTCAGCAACATGACGGTGGCCAGGGTCCAGCAGACCGGCCGGATCTGGTCCGTGGTCGTGGCCGCCGACGTCGTCGCCGACGGTCAGGACCCGCTCCGCCGGTACTACCAGATCCCCGTCGTGGTCAACGACAACGCCAGCGGCGAGCCAGCCTCGGTATCCGCGCTGATGCTGCCGGCGCCAGTGGCGGCCGCCGCCCCGGCCACCCGCGCCCCCCGCAGCGTACACCCCGCCGGGGGCCGCGCTGCCGGCGCCTGGGGCGGCGCCGGCCGTGACCACCGGCGCCAAGCTGAACTACCAGCGGCCGGTGGACGGCGACGCCTCCCTCACCCAGACCGTGGCCCAATTCCTGGGCGCCTACCTGGCTGGCGCCGGGGATGTCACGCGGTACGTCTCACCGGCAGCTCCGGTGCCGGTCACGGCGATCGCCCCGCCGGCCTACACCAAGGTCAACGTCGACGAGATCCTCACCGACACGCAGGTCGACGGGACCTCCGCGCCGGCTGAGGGCGGGCAGCTGCGGGTGCTTGTGGATGCCACGGCGGTCACCTCGGGCAAGCAGACCTCCGAGGTGAACTACACCCTGACCCTGCGAGCCCGCGCCGGTCGCTGGGAGATCTACAGCATCGATCCCGCGCCCGAGTCCGCGCCCGGGCCCACCGCGCCCACAGCCGGCGCGCCCTCCGCTGCTGCCCAGCCTCCAGCTGCGCCCACCACGGCTGCAGCCAACCCTGCCAGCCCTGCCAGCTCTGCCAAACCCTGACCCGTCACCAGCCAAGCCGTCCGCGAAACCCCATCATCGAAGAGGAGAACCACCGTCATGTCCGTCCTACTCGCCGCGGTCAACGAGGCCGCTATTCACCACCTGGCCAGCGGGTCGCCGCTGGCCGCCGCCGGCGACGGCGGAGGATCCACCGGTCTGATCGACCTGATCACGCAGAAGAATGAGCAGGTCCAGGTCGCCGCTCGCGGCCTGTCCATCACTGCGGCACTGATCTTTGTGATCTACAACGCGGTCAGGTCCGCCTTCGCAGTCGCTCGGATCGTGGTCACCGGGCTCGTGGCCGCCCTGATGGTGTGGATCACCTTCCACATGACCGATCTGGAGAACCGCGTCGGGGACGAAGTGAACTCCATGCCCGCGGTATCGCACTCAGCGCCTCAGCAGCCCACCGTCCGAGCAGCTGTGCAGCCACCGGTGCACAACCCCAGGGACCTGCCCGCGCTGCCCGGAGCATCCCAGGCCTGACCCGGCAGACCGCCGGCCAGCACGTGATCACTCAAGCCCAAGACGAGGAGGCACGCCGTGTCCAGCCTGGATGACGGCCCCGAGATCGTGCGGTTCTACACCCGGGCCCGCCGATTCCCACAGCTGATCGGGAAGACCCCTGACGGCTTCAAGATCCCCGGTGGCCCGTACACGTACACGCAGACGATCGTGGGCGCCGCAATGATCTGGCTCGGCAGCCAAATCCTTGGCGTCTGGGGCCGGTTCGGCTTGATCGGCAACTTCATCGTCCTGGCCGCCGTCACCTACGGCGTCGTGTTCTCCCTCGGCCGTCTTCCGGTCGGCGGCCGTAGCCCACTCACCGCCGCAACGGGCCTCCTGCGCGCCTTCAGCACATCACCCCACGGGCACCTGGCCGGTCGTCCCCTCAGACCGACCTCACCCCACCGGCTCACCACTCGCCTCACCGTGCAGGGCTGCTCGGGGGGCGCACCGCACGGCACCTCAGAACCAGCGATGGCCGCGCCCCAGGAGGAGGTGGAACCCGTACGCGAGCCGGCACCCGCTCGCCAGGAGCTGCACGGAGTGCAGAAGCAGTTGGCGGTCGCACCGGCCTCCGCGGTCCCGCCGCCTCGACCGTCACCGCCGGCTACGTCGTCTGGGACCCCCGCCCGGCCGGTCCCTCGTCGCCCGCCCCAGCGCGCGTCCTACCGCGGCATCAACGGGATGTAAGACGCCCGGGCGCAGCCAGCCCCAGCCTGACCGACCTCCAGACCACCGAAACCTGCCTGCGAAGGACACCCGATGCGCACCCCCACTCGATCACTGGCCGCGAACCTGCGCTGGACCAGGTCCGGCGCCGTGTGGGCGGACTGGATCCTGGACGGCCTGCCCTACGGCCTGCGCCCGCTCAAGGACAAGCACACTGTCCGCGGCCTGCACCAGGCCCTCATCAGAGCCCTACCCGGTGAGTCGCTCCTGCTCGGCGTGTGCTCCGGCCTGGACCCGGCGGCCGTGGTGGAACGCATGCTCGAGACCGTCGCCCTCGACGAGCACCCCGAATGGGTTGCCGAATGCCAGGCCACTCTGGCCACCCTGGATGAGATAGGCCCGGGCCAGCGCATCTTCTGGCTGTCGGTGCCGCTGGCCGCTGACCGGCCCTCCGACCGCGCGGTGGAGCCGCTTCGCGCCGCCACCGCGGACCTTCGCGACCGCCTGGGCCTGCCCCGCGCCGGGGTGCCCGAGCAGGAGGTCCGCCGCCGCCTGGAGCAAGCCGGCCGGATCGAGGCAGCCATCCCCTCACCCTTCCAGCCCCGTCCCGCCACAGCGGCCCAGATGATCTGGCTACAGCAGCATGCGCTGCGCCGCGGCCTGTTCCAGGACCCCGAACTGCCGGCAACCGGCACCCTGGAGATGGACGGAACCCAGCTGAGTCCGCGAGGCGCATCCGGCCTGTCCGAGCCGCTGCTCGACGAAGGCGGAATCACCGATCTGCCCAAGGGCAAGCGCGGCAACCCCCTGCGCCGCCGGTACGTGAAGGTCCTCGACACCGCCACCCCAGGCCCGGGCCGCGACGCCTCCTACCAGGCGCTCCTAGCCCTGGCCGACGTACCCGACGGCGGCATGGTCTTCCCCGGCAGCGAGCTGATCGGACGCATCGACGAGTCCGGGCTGGACGTCGACTGGGCGCTGCGACTGCACGTGCGCTCCTCCGCGACGGTCTCCATCGCCAACCAGCGGGCGCTGCGCAACCTCAACGAGCAGTACGGGCAGCGATCGGGCGAGCTCAGCCATGGCCTGAACATGCTCGACCGGGTCGCGCAGGATCTGGCCGACTACGTGGCCACCCTGGAAGGCGACAAGCTGGAGGTCGAGGCCCAGGCCACCGTCATCTTCTGCGTGGCCGGGCCCACGGCCGACTCGGCGACGGCCCAGGCCTCGTCATTGGCGGACTACCTGTCCGACAGCGGCTACCGGCTCGCTCAGCCCCTGGGGTACCAGGAAGAGCTGTGGTGGGCGATGACCCCCGGCGTCCCGGCATCGCGGGTGGTCCGCGAATTCGCCCAGATCACCACCTCACGTGCGCTGGCGGCCACCGTCCCTCTGGCCAGCGTCACCCTGGGCGACAGCCGCGGTTCCGCCCTGGCCCTCAACATTGCCCACGGCCCGTTACTGGCTCCCAGCGTCACGTGCGGGCCCACCAGCGTCGTCCTGCACGACCTGGAGGGGGCCATCGACCGGGATGTCTCCGGCTCCCTGGCGATCGCCGGCGAACTTGGCAGCGGAAAGAGCGTGACCCTCAAGAAGCTTGCTGGCGACGTCAGCGACCGCGGCGGGCGCGTCATCGCCGCCGACCGCACCGTGATGGGGGAGTGGGCGGACTGGGCCGCATCCATCGGCAACGCCGTGGTCGTCGACGTGTCCGACCCCGTGCTGTCACTGGACCCGTTGCGGGTTTTCGGGCCCCGGATCGGCGCGCGCATCACCCAGACGTTCCTGACCCCGTTGCTGAACGTGGCACCAACTAGCGAGCGCGGCGTCCTGCTGTCCGACGTGCTGGACCCCGCCTACTTGGCGGAGCACGGCATCACCGGTCTGGGGCAGCTGCAGCGTCACCTGCAGCACGATTGTCAGCTGCCGGACGCGGTGGAGGTGGCCCGCCTGCTTAACGTGTTCGCCCGCAAGGACTTCGGCCGGGTGATCTTCGACGACACGGTGCCCGCTCTGCAGCTGTCCGAGCCGGTTGTGATCGTCCGGACGCACACACTGCAGCTGCCCTCCCGTGAGGAGCTGGAGCATGCCCACCTGTTCGAGAACATGGGCGTCGAGAAGATCTTCGGGCGGGCCGTGTACGCCCTGATCGCGGCTCTGGCCCGTCAGGTGTGCTTCGCCGAACGGGACAGGCTGGGCTTGTTCGTCGTCGACGAGGCCCACTCGGTGACCATCAGCCCCGAGGGCGAACGGGAGATCGTCGACTTCGTGCGGGACGGCCGCAAGCACGATGCTGCTGTTGCGCTGGGCTCTCACGACCCTGAAGCGGACTTCGGCTCACCCACCCTGCGCGGCCTGATCCCCACCCGGATCCTGATGCGTCACCGCGACCTGACGCTGGCCCGCCGCGGGCTGGCATGGCTGGACCTGGACCCGGACGACGAAGCCCTGCTCGCGTTGGTGCGCACCGACATGTCGCCGGTCAGCGGCGACGGCGTGCCGCTGCACCGCCGCGGTGAATGCTTGATCCGGGACTCTTCCGGGAACGTCGGCCGGGGAAAGGTCATGCCGCCGGCCCGGCCCGCCCGGCTCGCCGCGGTCCTCACATCAGGGCAGGCAGCCTCGCTGCGGCCGCAGGCGACCCTTGTGGGTGCAGCGGGTGCAGCGGGTGTCGTGAACGGCGACGTGCGCGTCCTGGACGCCGTGGTAGCTGGCGCCGCGGACTCAGGGAGCCAGTCGTGACCGGCCCGAGCCCGCGATCGTGCTCGCCGTGCCACCTCAGCTGCGTCATTACCAGCTGGGCCGAGCTGCGCCGCCTCGTCGGAGCTGCAGGAGCGGCCACGATCACCGGAGGCGGCAGAGGACACCGCAGTGTGCGGCGCTGGGCCGCGCGGCTGGCGGCAGCAGTGACCGTGGCTGCCACCCTGCTGGTCGTCCGGCTCCAGGTCGCTTCGGCTTCGACGGGGACGTTGCTGGCCCAATCCTCGCCGTACCCCGCGCCGGTCCACCCGATTACGGAGGTCGGCGTCAGCCAGACGCCCGCCGCGCTCGCGTGGATTCAGCTGAAGGATTCCCGGGGCATCTCGGTGTGGAACTACGAGATGTCCATTGACCGTGGCGGGATCACCAGCCCGCTGAAGACCTTCTGGGGCGCCTGCGTCGACGGAATCTGGGGCTTCTACCGCTCCATGGTGGTCATCGCATTGTGGTTCCTGGACTGGGTTTTGAGCTTCAAGTGGCTGAGCGTGGTGGCGGCCCCGATGTTGCGAACCGGGGACGCCATGCAGTCGGTGATCGACCGGGTCGGCGCGGTCCCGGCTCTGCTCACTATCGCGGCACTCGCCTCGGCGCTGTGGTGGATGCGGGGGCGGTGGGCTACAGGGATCTGGGAGCTGGCCATGGCTCTGGTGATCGCGGCTCTGGCTTCGGGGGTGTTCGCCCAGCCCGTTCACTTGTTGGCGGGGGACAACGGCCTGGTGATGCGCTCGGAACAGACCGGACTGCAGCTGTCCTCTCTGCTGAGCACCTCTGAGGCTTCGAGCGTCGGCGGCCGCGGCTCTCAGAGCGGCAGTTCAGCGGGATCAGCTGGTGATGGGCTGCAGAGCGTCCAAGGCCTGCGTGCCGAGATGACCGGATCACTGGTTGACACCTTCATCCGGCAGCCCACCGAGATGGTCAACTTCGGTCGCGTGCTGGAGGGGACGAAGTGCGAGTCGGTCTACAACGATGTGATCAAGTCAGGTCCCTACGGGTTCGACTCCGACATCCGCGACAAGGTCGGTGACTGCAGCAAGGCAACCGGCGAGGTCGCCTCGAATCCGTCGGCGAGCATGGCGTCCAGCTCTCTCCTGCTGATCCCCGCGGCGGCGGCGATCCTGCTGTTGGCTGTGGTCCTCGCCGGATCGGTCATCGCAGCAGCTTGCTACGCGCTCTATCTCGGCGTGAAGGCGATCATCATGCTGGTCCTTGGTCTGGTGCCGGGGGGCGCTCGGGGAGGGCTGTTCCTGACGTTCGCCGAGGCCGCGGTCTCACTGCTGATCATCGTATTTACCAGCGTCTTCCTCGGCGTCTTCCTGCAAGTCATCCAGCAGCTCTTCTCCGCGGGCGGCGCAGCCGGTGACGCAGCGGCCAAGACGTTCATGATCGGTGACATTCTGCTGGTGGTCGGCGTCCTTATCTTCTGGCGGCAGCGAAAGCGGCTGCGCGAGAGCAGTCGTCGACTGGCTGAGTGGATGGCCCAGCGGCCCGGGAAGCGGCGCGAGGTCACCGCCACCCGGCTGCCCGAGCGCAGCGGTATGGGCCTGGGCGCAGCAGCCGGTCTGGCCCTGGGGACGGCCTCCCAGGTGGCGATGATCCGGTCCCGTCGTGCCCTGATCCGCCGGCCGGCAGGTATCACCTACAACATTGGTGACGCCAGGACGCAGACGGTCGGCGTCTTCGGCTTGTGGCCCGAGGCAGGGCCGGGAGCTGCGCCAGCAGG
>CALMAR010000041.1 GCA_937859855.1 uncultured Kineosporia sp. | reverse complement strand
CGGCATCGCCGCTGTTCCCGTACGGCAGCACCAGGTTCGTCGAGCCCCACCTGGGGCTCTCGGTCGGTCCCGTCGGCCGGCTCGGCGTGCCGGGTGGGGGGGGCCGGGGTGTGGGGGTGGGCGGAGCTTGGGCGGGGCCAACGGCCCCCCGCGCGGCCGGCGGCCAGGGCAGCCCGCGCCAGGAGCGGGCGAATGGCCCCGGTCCAGCGGCCGCGGTCGGCCCGGCCGGACCTGGAGCAGCTGCTGGCGAGGGTGAGCCCGTCGCCGGCGCCGCGGGCGGTTCGGGTTTGGGTACTTCGCAGTGCTCGGTGTGCGGGCGCCCGTTGACCAACCCCGAGAGCATCCGCCTGGGGGCCGGACCTGGTTGCCGGTCCACGGCACGGTGAGCTCGGTCCCGGACAGCCCGACGTGCTCCCTGACGGATGGACTTGCGTAGGTACAGCAGCCCCCCGGGCTCAGCTGCGTGGACCGGCAGTTCCCCCTGATGAACGGGGCCGGAGCGGCAGCCGTCGCGTAGCAGCTCCTACACCCACGACATGACGTCTGTTGGGTTGGTATGTGCATCGGGCACCGTTGAGCGCCTGATCAGTAAGGATCGGTGTCGTCCGGCCAGCTCGTGTCGGTGTCGATGGTGATGTCGATGAGTTCGATGACGCCGTCAGGGGCGAGCTGGGCGTCGACGGTGACGGCGTACACGGTGGTCGCGGATGTGATCAGTTGCCGGTAGTCGTCGCGGCCGATGATCAGCGGTGGCAAGTCGTCCCATTCTTGGCGGACTCGCTCCACGATGCCGAGGAGATCGGCGATCTCGAAGTCCCGTCGCGATGGCAGCTCGTCGCTGCGGTGCTCGGGTAGCGCACGGTCTCCAGGGAGTCGAAGAACCCGCTCGTCAGACGGGCGCCTCTCACGAGCGAGCACAGCTCGATCGAGTGGACGGAAGCTACCTGGAATCCCACCACCGGCTGCGACAAGGTCAGCCCGGGCTGCGACAACTGCTACGCGCTGCAGCTTGCTGGCCGGTTGAAGCGGATGGGGTCGCCGAAGTACCAGACCGACGGTGATCCGCGCACCAGCGGACCCGGCTTCGGCGTGCAGCTCCACCCGGGTGCGCTGGACGTTCCGCGGAAGTGGAGGACAGGCCGGCGGGTCTTCGTGGACTCGATGAGCGACCTGTTCCACGCCCGGGTGCCGCTTGATTTCCAGCAGGAAGTGTTCAGGGGGATGGCTGAGACGCCGCAGCACACCTACCAGGTGCTCACCAAGCGGTCGCTCCAGCTGCGACGCCGGCGCGCCGTTCCTGCCGTGGCCGCCGAACGTGTGGATGGGCGTCTCGGTCGAGTCCGCGGATCAGCTCGTCCGCCTGGACCACCTGCGGTGCGTCCCGGCCGCGGTCCGGTTCCTCTCGGCCGAGCCTCTGCTCGGGCCGCTCGTTCCGATGAACCTCGACGGCATCCACTGGGTGATCACCGGCGGTGAATCCGGACGCGATCACCGGCCGATCGACCCGGACTGGGTCCGTGCGATCCGCGACCAGTGCACCTTCCGCGGTGTCTCGTTCTTCCACAAGCAGTGGGGCGGTCTGCGGCCCAAGACCGGTGGCCGGCTGCTCGACGACGTTCAGCACGACGCGTTCCCACAACCGTCAGCGCCCGGGCCGTAGGGCAATTGCCAGGGTGCCCCCTCGCTCAGACTCGTCGCAGAGAAAAAATGTCCCGAGGGATCACAGTCAACTACTGGGAGTCAGGCGAGGGGGCGGTTTTCCTATCGGCAACATGTCTGGGTGACTTGATTCCGATGCGCCTGCCGGCGCAGGCAAGTGATCCGTGGTTTCTGACCCGGACGCCCCACAGTCGACCTAGCGTGTCGAGGTTGCCCCATTCCAGCTGGTCTTCGACGAGCTGACAGCGCGCTCCGCTTTCCCCGGAGCGGAAGCCGCTGAACGGACAGTTGCACTCCTCCGCTTCCCCCGGCGGTGGGGTGCAATCTTTGTGGATCACTCTTAGCGAGGGCGCCCTCACCAGTGACGCTTTGGCCCGACATGCGATCGTGGCGGCATAGAGCCCGGCTGCCGCGGTGGCGTGCCAGCGCGCCGAACGTCCAGGGCGTCAATCCAGTCCGCGCGCAGCCCGGACCCGGGTGCCTCCCACTCAACCTCCACGGCGTTGCGGGTCCAGGCCACAGCGATGGCCGGTACCTCGATGTCCTCGCCGTTGGCCCAGCGCATCATCGCGAACACCGGGATCCCTCGTTCCGGTCGATTGATCGGCCCCTTAGGGAGAGCTCGCTGAATCCGCGGCTTGCTGGCCATCTCAGCGACGCTATCTCGAACACACGTTCGAGTCGAGGGGTGTGCTCTGCCCTGGTGCGGCAGGCCGCTGCCGTTCGATTACGGCGATGCCGCTCCGCGCCTATGGGTGGCTTCTGGTCCTTTTTGTCCGCTTCCTGAGCTAAAGCTGTAAAAGATCTTGGAGTCTTAACCCAATCAGGTGACCGCGAGGAGCGATTAGGTGATGAAGCTGCAACGCAGTGCGGCCAGCGTCTCGTGGGGAGTTGGAGTGAACGGTGTAGTGGCACTGGCTCCCGTCGCTGGCGGCCTAGGTGTCGCCGTATTGGGCCTGCTGAGCCAGCTAGGTGGGGAACACAGCCTGTGGGCCACGGTCAGGGAGTCCATTCGAGCACGCGCTGGCGTCCGAAGGCAGAAACTCCGGAACGAGGCCCGGCGCGACGCCTACCGGGAGGCCCCCGCAGGCGCGGTGCTGATGGAGCGCGATGACAATGGTGCCCAGTGGGTCTTGGTCCTACCACCGAAGGACACCGGACCGCCACCATCGCTTCCCGACGGGCTGTCACTGGTGACGACCGACTGGTTCGAGCAGCTCACTCAAGCCTCGAGCAGCCGCCAGCCTGACGAAAGCCGCAGGCCGCCAGAGAACGCACTGGCTGCTCCGCCCGCGCCGGCGGCGGCCGTCACCGCACAGCCAGCCCCACCGTCCGATGATGCGGCCGCCGAAGCGGTCACCCCTACGGAGACCAGGACCGCGACCGTGAGGGCCAGAACGAAGCGCCGCCGCTCCCGCGGCCGGGGTCGCAGAGGGGAAGGCTGATGTCAGCAACTGAAGGTGGACCCGCTGAAGACGGGCAAGACGCCGCCGGGGCCGACCTGGAGTTTATTGATCCGCTGATGCGAGCCCACGGCGACAAGATCGTGCAGCGGTGCCGGCGCGTTCTGTCCAGAGCAGATGCTGAGGACGTTCTGGCCGAGGCGCTCCTTGCGACAGCGCGGCGCCGCAACAACTTCGCTGATAACGAACATGCGACGAACTACCTCTACGACGTCGCCCGCAAACGCGTCAACAGCAAATTACGCAGAAAAGCGAAGGAAGGTCAGCGTCACAAGCCAGACGGTGAGATGTGGACCAGTGAAATTGTGGACCACGCAGCGGAATTCGCGAACATGATAATAACACGCGAAGCAGTACAACAAGGCATGCGGGAAAAGCTCACCGAGCGTGAGTATCAAGTTTTTCGGTTGCGCGTATTCGAGTTCCTAACGCCTGCGGAGATCTCCGACGCGCTGGGTATCACCAAGGGAACGGTAAACGGATACTTCTATGACGCTAGAGCAAAGCTCCAACAGTATCTTTTAGAGTGCGACAAGGACGAGGAGGCCGGCCGGTGAACGACAACTTTGACCGAGAAGAGTGGGCTACCTCCTCGGAGGTCGAGGAGCGGTTGGACATTGCCAAGATGCGCGCCCGACTGCGTGCAGATCTTGAGCGTCTTCACGAGGATTCAGACTTTCAGGATTACGTCGATGAGTTTGCTCCAAGTGTTGAGGCAGCCCGTGTCATGCACGCCAGGGGGCGTAACCTGCTGCTAAGCGAGGAAGCCCTCCAGTCCGTCGACGGAGAGATCGATGCTGAGACTGAGCATGGGGCGTACGACCGTCGGGTACGTGAACTAACTGAGGTCAGTCAGTTGCTGAGCCTCAATGCTGTTGAAACCCAACGGGTGCTTCATCTCGATGATCCTGACCCTGCGGTCGAGACTGCCGCCGGCACCCGTCACGTGATTGATTTGACTCAGCTTCAACTGTGGACAGCGATATCCCGCGGCGACGCTGGTAGCGATCTCGTAGGAGATGGGGTCAGCCCGGCGGAGGAGGGTGTGCCGACCGAAGCTGCGGACAGCGCGTTGGTGATAGCACGTTCCTTCTCGCTGCCTGCGCGATGTGTCTTGCGTATGGCTGCTGTTGACGTTGAAGTGCTGGAAAAGGTGCCTCAGGAGAAGTCGGCCTATGTGCTGGCCTCGATTTTTGCCATCCTCGCTGCTGTATCCGAGGCGGTTATGTTTGGTGCCACCTTTGGCGGCTTGGTCGATGTCCCGTCTGCTGTGAAGACTCTAGTTGCTCTCGGTTTCGGGACCATGTTGTTTACGTTCTACCGCTTGGGGGCCAGCCCCTACTTGAGGTCGACTGGTAGGTCTGCGCTGTCGCGAATTCGGATCGGTATCTCGCTGATCTCGCGCCTCGTTGCGTCGCTGCTTCTCGCTGTAGTCGTGACCACGCCCGTTCTTCTGGGCTTGCTGAGGCCCGAAGTGGCCAGGCAGGTCGACTTGGATCGGACTGCAGAAATCGCCGCAGTGCAACAACAACTGGCCACGGATCCGACGATGTTGGATCTTCAAGACCAGCTTGCTCGGGATCGGGGTGTGATTGCTGGGGGTGTGACTGCCCTGATGGTTGCGGATACGAATCTGCAGAACGCTCGTGAGCAGTATGACAAGTCGCAGGACGCTGTCATGACCCAGGCGAAGGGAGTGGCGTGTGAAAAAGCGGGCACATGCGGATCCGGTATTCCAGGCACAGGCATCGCCTACAAGGAACGCCAGATGCTGCTGAAAGTGGCTGAGAGGAACCGTACTCAAGCGCTCGATCGATTTAAACAACAGGAACGTGTATCACGAGCAGCGGCTGAATCCCAGCTGTCTACCACAAGGGAGGCGTCAGCGACCTTGACGGCCCGGCTGCAGAAGCAGCGGGAATCACAATCTGCCGTCCTAGGTGCGGCGCAGCAGGAACTAAGCGGTCCATCCGGTCTGCTGGAGCGCCTGAGCGCGCTGGGCCACCTAATCAAGAATCAACCGGCCGCTAGATTCATTCAGATCCTTCTCCTTGTGACCATCTGGTCGCTGCATGGGTTCCCGCTACTCGCAAGGAGACTGCTGGACAGGCGAGGCTCCTACGGCCGGCTTCGCGCATACCGAGGGCATCTCGCAGAGCGCGAGGCAGTCGTTCGGTACGAGCTTGAGCAGGACATCAGGTTGTCGCAGCTTGTTGCCAGAGCCGTTGTGGCTCGACGCATGACCCGCACGCGCCTCGAGTCAGCGGCCTCGGTGGAAGATTTGCCCCAGGAGTACGAGGCATCTCTACGAATGGTGCGGGAAACTCCGGAGAGTTCTCCATCGCGGGAGAAATCTAAACAAGGGGTCGGCCGACGGCCTCCGCCACAGAGAAGTACTGATGTGGTTCAGTTCAATTTCCGTTTCCTTGGCAGCAGGTTAGAGTATGTCCGGAATCGGAGCCAGCGTGAATCGTAGGTCAGCTCATTTGATGCGGTGACGGTAGTCCGTATTCGCGCTTAACTATCCCGCTCACCTACCGGTAGCGCGCTCACACTCGGTGCGTGCTGGGACCGGTGCTGGTCAGTCGGGAGCGTTGGTGGCGCCGTGCAGGTCGATGCTGATCATCGTCAGTTCGATGGCGTCGTCGGCGGCGAGCTGGGCCTCGATGGCGTAGGCGTGGACGGTGCGGCCTGCGCCGATTAGGAGGCGGTAGGTGGTCCGTTCGGGGATGAGGGGCGGCAAGTCGTCCCAGGCGGTGGCGAATCGTTCGACTGCTTCGGGCAGGTCGTAGGTGGCGAAGGCGTGCCAGGACGGTTCACCGTCGCCTGGCAGGGCGTGGTCGAGGCTGGCCCAGAAGTCTTCGGTGGTGCGTTCGGTCCGCCTCACGAGGCTTCGCGACGCTCCTGACGGTCGGCCTTATCAGCATGGTCGGCGCGGGTTCCATCTCGGTCCTGCGCGCTGTGACGGTTTGCTGGGCCCAGGAGCGCATCGGCTCGGGCATCTGGTCGACGTCGGCCAGGTCGTGCACCACGCTGTCGTCGCTGAACTGCCGCCATTGCTCGGGAGTGAGTTGGGCCCGCTGGTCCAAGGGCAGTAGGACGCCGTCGCGCCAGGTCGGGACGTGGCCTGCGGTCTCGTCTATGCAGCGATGGTAGGCCCCGGCGGGGGCGAAGCCAGGACGCCCGAGCTGCCAGCGAGCCGATCGCCGTCACAAGTTCTCGGATCAGGGACCTAGGTCTTGGGTGAAGAAGCAGGCTCCCTGCAGCTAGGGATGCCAGGCGGCAGGAGGGGTGACGGTGGGGTCGAAGAGTGTGGTCGCGCTGGCCTCGGCTGGCCGGTGCCGGGTGTGGTGGCAGCGCAGGCGCGGCCTGGTCGTGTGTCTCGTGGTGGGTGCTGGGTTACTGGCCGGCTGCGCGTCGTCGGCGCCGGGGGCCGCCGCGTCTGGTGTG
>CALMAR010000040.1 GCA_937859855.1 uncultured Kineosporia sp. | reverse complement strand
GCCCCGGACTGGCCGCCGGAGCCCCGGGCCTGCTCGCCCGGCCCGATCCGGGCCCGCACCCCGGCATCCACCAGATCATCGACGCAGCTGGCGGCCAGAAAGCCGGCCCACTCAGGGCTATCGTAAGCAGCCGAGAAGGATGCGGGCAGCGCGGCGACGGCGGCCCGGAACCATTCGGCGTCAGCCCCGGTGAGTACCGGCCGCCAGGCAGCCACGCCGGTGCCCGGCTCTGGTCCTGGGAACGCGACCGGCAGCACCCGCCCGCGGCGAACCAGGTCGGTGGCGAACCCGGCCAACCCGAACAGCTGCCGCAGGTCGCTGCCGATGCGGATGGTGGCCGCCTCGCTGTCATCCAGCTCGGCGGCCGGTTCTGGGCCCAGCTCGTCCTGGCGGCACAGCTCCCACAGCACCAGCTCCGCGGCTGCGGCACCGATGCTGATGGTCCGAACGCCCCAGCGGACGTCCGCGTAGAGCCTGACGCTCTGCCCACCGCCCACGGCCGCCTCGGTGACCGAGCGCTGATCGAGCAGTTCGGGGGACGCTGCCGGGGCGTGTGCGAAGCCCGGTAATCGCAGGTCGGCCCGGCCGAACCGGGTTGGCAACCGATCGCCGGTCAGCCAGGGCGCCACCAGACTGTCCAGGCCAAGGGCCGCAGCCAGGGCGTCCGGCCGGACCGCGAAGGGGTGATCGCGCACCTTCGCCCGGCGCCCGGGCCGGTGCGGACTCTCGGCCGGCGCCCGGGCATCCTCGGCCCAGAGCACCAACTGCCCACCGGCACCCTGATCCGCGGGACGGCCGGAGGCGTCAGCCAGCGGCGACCACCAGCCATGGAGCACGAACACTCAGCGCATCCTGCCAGCCTCCACTGACAGCCGCCCAGGAGCCGGCCCAGCCGTCTGGCAGAGTGAACCGGTGCCCAGCCACTCCCCCATCGTTCTGCTGATCTCGACCTCTGACACCGACCTGCTCAGCGCCAGCTCGATTCCCGGCGCCAGTGAGGCGCCGTTCCGGCTGGCCAACCCTTCTCGGGTCAGCCCCGAGCAGGAATCTGGACTGGTGGACGGCGCCGGGCTGGCCGTGGTCCGGTTGCTGGGTGGGCGCCGGGCCTGGGAGGACGGCCTGGACATCCTGCTGACCAGCGGCATCCCGGTGGTGGTGCTGTCCGGCGAGGCCATTGCCGACGCCGAGCTGATGAGACTGTCCACCGTGCCGATCGGCATCGCGGCGCAGGCTCACCGCTACCTGGCCGAGGGGGGCGCCGCCAACCTGACCCAGCTGCACCACTTCCTCTGCGACACCGTGCTGCTGACCGGCCTCGGATTCACCGACCCGGAGGCGACGCCTGCCTGGGGGGTGCTCGAGCGGCCCGGCGCCCAGCCCGCCACCGGCAACCGGAACCGTCCTACCATCGCGGTGCTCTACTACCGGGCCCACCAGGTGGCCGGCAACACCGATTTCGTCGAAACGCTGTGCTCGGCGGTTGAACAGGCCGGAGCGACCGCGTTGCCGGTGTTCTGCGCCTCGCTGCGCGCCGCCGGCCGGGATCTGCTCGAACTACTGGGGACCGCTGACGCGTTGCTGGTGACCGTGCTGGCGGCGGGCGGATCCCGCCCGGCCCAGGCATCCGCGGGCGGCGACGAGTCGTCCTGGGACATCGGCGCACTGGCCGAGCTGGATGTGCCGATCCTGCAGGCGATCAGCTCTCTGTCCAGCCGCTCTCAATGGCTGGACAGCTCCGAGGGCCTGATCCCGCTGGACGCGGCCAACCAGGTGGCCATCCCGGAGTTCGACGGCCGGCTCATCACCGTCCCATTCTCGTTCAAGGAGGTCGACGAGGCCGGACTGACTCGCTATGCCGCCGACCCCGAACGAGCCGCCCGGGTGGCCGGAATCGCGGTGAGCCACGCGCGTCTGCGGCATCGGCCGCCCAGCCGCAAGCGCATCGCGTTGATGCTGACCGCCTATCCGACCAAGCACGCCCGGATCGGCAATGCGGTCGGGCTCGACACTCCGGCCAGCGCTCTGCGGCTGCTGAATGCGCTGCGGGAAGCGGGCTATGACATCGGCCCGGCTGACGGGCCGGGTTCACTGCCAGGGCTGGCGGCCATGGACGGCGACGCACTGGTGCACGGCCTGATCGAGGCGGGGGGCCAGGATCTGGACTGGCTGACCGAGGATCAGCTGGCCGGCAACCCGGTCCGGATCCCGGCGGCGCTCTACCGGAGCTGGTTCTCCTCCCTGCCGGCAGATCTGCGGGAAAGAGTGGAGGCGCACTGGGGTCCGGCGCCGGGTGAACTGTTCGTGGACGGTCCCGGTGGGCCACGGTCCAGCGGGGACCCGGACGGCGACATCGTGCTGGCCGCGATCGAGGCCGGGAACCTGGTGCTGCTGCTCCAACCGCCCCGGGGCTTCGGAGAGAATCCGGTGGCCATCTACCACGACCCGGATCTGCCGCCCTCGCATCACTACCTGGCCGCCTACCACTGGCTGAATCTGCCCGCAGCGCAAGGAGGATTCGGCGCTGACGCGATCATTCACCTGGGCAAGCACGGCACCCTGGAGTGGACGCCGGGCAAGAACCTGGGCCTGTCGGCGTCCTGCTCCCCGGACGCGGCGCTGGGCAATCTGCCGCTGATCTACCCGTTCCTGGTGAACGACCCGGGCGAGGGCACCCAGGCGAAGCGCCGGGCCCACGCCACCCTGGTCGATCACCTGGTGCCGCCGATGTCCCGGGCCGACAGCTATGGCGACATCGCCCGGCTGGAGCAGCTTCTGGACGAGTACGCGGCGGTGATCGCGCTCGATCCGGCCAAGGCTCCCGCGGTGCGCAGCCAGATCTGGACCCTGATGCGAGCCGCCCAGCTGCATCGGGACCTGGGCCTCGACGAACGCCCGCAGGACGCCGAGTTCGACGAGATGATCCTGCACCTGGACGGCTGGCTCTGCCAGGTCAAGGACGCCCAGATCCGCGACGGGCTGCACATTCTCGGTGAGGCGCCGACCGGTCCGGTTCGGGTGCACCTGGTGAATTCGATGCTGCGAGCCCGGCAGCTGTGGGGGGGCACCCAGACCCTGCCCGGCCTGCGGGAGGCACTCGGCCTGTGGGAGTCCGAGGTGGGGAGCGGGATCGCGGACGGCGCCGGGCGGGCCGAGGTAGACGCCGCCGAAACGGCTGGCCGGGAACTGATCCAGGCGATGGAGGACACCGGCTGGGACATTGCTCAGATCGAACACGTCGTATCCGCTGCTGAGCTCGTTCCGCAAGCCGATCAGGAAGCATTGAAGGCTGTGCTCAGCTTCGCCGCCACCGAGGTGGTGCCCCGGCTGGCCGGTACCGGCCAGGAGATCGGGGCCGTGATCCACGCTCTGGCTGGTGGTTTCGTCGCTCCCGGCCCCAGCGGATCACCGTTGCGCGGGCTGGTGAACGTGCTGCCGACCGGGCGCAACTTCTATTCGGTCGATCCACGGGCCGTGCCCAGCCGGTTGGCCTGGGAGACCGGCCGGTCGATGGCCGATTCGCTGCTCGAGCGGTATCGCGACGACACCGGTGAATGGCCCCGATCGGTCGGCCTGTCGGTGTGGGGCACCAGCGCGATGCGGACCAGCGGTGACGACGTCGCCGAAGTGCTGGCCCTGCTGGGCGTCCGGCCGGTCTGGGACGATGCGTCCCGCCGGATCACCGGTCTGGAGCCGGTCACCCTGCCCGAGCTCGGGCGGCCCCGGATCGACGTCACCATCCGGATCAGCGGCTTCTTCCGGGACGCCTTCCCGCACGTGGTGACCATGCTGGACGACGCGGTGGCCCTGGCCGCGGCCCAGGACGAACCGGCCGAAGAGAACTTCGTCCGGGCCCATGTGGAACATGATCTGGCTGAGCATGGTGACCAGCGCCGGGCCACCACCAGGATCTTCGGCTCCAAGCCCGGCTCCTACGGGGCCGGCCTGCTGCCCCTGATCGACACCCGCAGCTGGCGTGACAACGCGGATCTGGCCCAGGTGTACGCGGTCTGGGGTGGCTACGCCTACGGCCGGGGCCTGGATGGCCGCGAGGCCCGCACCGAGATGGAAAGCTCCTACCGCCGGATCGCGGTGGCAGCCAAGAACTATGACAGTGCCGAGCACGACATCGCTGACAGCGATGACTACTTCCAGTACCACGGCGGGATGGTGGCGATGGTGGCGTCGCTGACCGGCGCCGCCCCCCGGGCCTACATCGGGGACAGCACCCAGCCGTCCGCGGTACGGACCAGGTCGCTGCATCAGGAGGTGTCCAGAGTCTTCCGGTCCCGGGTGGTCAATCCGCGCTGGCTGGCGGCGATGCAGCGGCACGGCTACAAGGGTGCGTTCGAAATGGCCGCCACCGTTGACTATCTGTTCGGCTACGACGCCACCACCGGCGTCGTGCAGGATTGGATGTACGGGAAGCTGGCCGAGACCTACGTCCTGGATCCGGACACCCAGAAGTTCCTCAGCGAGTCCAACCCATGGGCGTTGCACGGAATGACCGAGCGCCTGCTCGAGGCGGCTGAGCGCGGCCTGTGGGCTGAGCCGGACCCCGGACAACTGGACGCCCTGCGTGAGGTGCTGCTGGCCGCTGAAGGAGACCTGGAGGGCTGATGAGTGAGCCGGTGACGCGAATCGGATTGGCTGGCTTCGGATCCGGAGGGCGATTCTTTCACGCGCCGCTGATCGCCTCGGCCGCTGGAGCCGAGTTCGCTGGAGTGGTCACTCGCTCGCAGCAGCGCCGGGCCCAGGTGGCGGCCGCCTTTCCCGGCCTGCCGGTGTTCGACGACCTGGCCGCGCTGGCCGCATCCGGTGCTGCGGCAGTGACCATTTCGACGCCGGTGAGCACGCACATGGATCTGGTGCACGAGGCGATCGGCCTCAGCCTGGCCGTGGTGTGCGACAAGCCCTTCGCTCTCGAGGCAGGGGCGGCCCGGGCAGCGGTGAAGGCGGCCGAACAGGCCGGCGTTCTGCTCACCGTTTACCAGAATCGGCGCTGGGACAGCGATTTCCTCACCGTGAGACGCCTGGTCGATGACGGGCGTCTAGGGTCGGTGATCCGGCTCGAGTCCCGGTTCGAGCGCTTCCGGCCTGGGCCTGCCCAGGCTCCGAAGATCGCGGGCGGTGGCCTGATGCGGGACTTCGGCGCTCACTTGGTCGATCAGGCGATCCAGTTGTCCGGGCCGGTGCGGCGGGTCTACGCCGAAGCCGATGTGCCCGCGGATCCGGACGACCTCGGCCGGATCGAGGATCGGTTCTTTCTCGCTCTTCAGCACGAGAACGGGGTGTCGTCCCACGTTTGCGGCGACTGGGTGCAGGGGGCGCCCGGTCCGCGATTCCGGGTCACCGGAACGCGGGGCTCCTTCATCGCGCCCGCCCCCATGGATGGCCAGGAAGCGGCGCTCATCTCCGGGCGGTCTCCGGCCAGCGAGGGCGACCGGTGGGGCGTGGAGGACGAATCGTCCTGGGGGTGGCTGCAACGCGGAGACCAGCGCGAGGTGATTCCCAGTGAACGGGGCCGCTGGGACACCTTCTATCCGGCGTGGGCGGCGGCGGTGCGGGGTGAGGGACCGCCCCCGGTCGACGCGCGGGAGTCGGTGCTGGCCGTTGCGGTGCTGGACGCCGCCCGCGCCAGCGCCAGCCAGCACCAGAGCATCGAGCTGTGAGCCACTAGGTTCCCGGCATGGACTCAACGACTCCCGCCGGGCGCAGCGACGTTCCTTCGGCCAGCGACCTGATCGTGCCGGTGCTCACCGATCTGCAGATCCTGGTCGGACAGGTGCTTCCGGCTCAGTACGGCCGGCCCACTCCATGCCCCGGCTTCGATGTCGCGGCCCTGCGTCAGCACATCCTGGGCTGGACCAACTACTTCGGTTTCGCCCTGGCGGATCCGGACGGCACCGCGGATCGCCCGGATCCAGCCACGTTCGAAGCGCCCGGCGATCCGCAGCAGGCGGCCACGGTGGTGGCCGAGGCGGCCGAGCGGGCCGGGCGGGCGGTGAAGGCCGGAATCGCCAGTCGTCCGGTCAAGCTGGTGTCGGCCAGCCTGCCCGGCGACGGCGCGCTGACCATGGTGATGTGGGAGACGCTGGTACACGGCAATGATCTGGCCGTGGCCACCGGCCAGTCCTGGCGTCCGCCGGCTGATGCGGCGCAGGTGGTGCTGCCGTTCGCCGCGGCCATGCTGACCGACGAATACCGCGGCCCTGGAAAGGATTTCGGACCTGAGGTGACAGTGCCGGATGATGCTCCGGCGCTCGATCGGCTGATCGGTTTCTCCGGCCGCACCCCTGGATGGCGACCGCCAGAAAAGCCCTGATTGGCCCGATTCGGGACGACAAGACCAAGATCAGGTCTTATGGTCGGGTGAGGGTTCTGGCCGGCTCTGATCACGGCCCGAATCCGGCCGGAATCAGCCGAGTCGGAGGTGGGTCGCATGCCTGACGATGTCAGATCCAGGATTTTCGCCGTCCGCAATGTCGATGACCTGATCGCCTCCACCGAGTCAGAGGGCGAAGGACTAAAGAAGAGCGTCAGCGCTCTTCAGCTCACTTCGCTGGGCGTCGGGGCGATCATTGGTACCGGGATCTTCGTGGTGATCGGTGAGGGGGCCAAGGAGGCCGGCCCCGCGGTCATCCTCTCGTTCGTGCTCGCCGCAGTGGCCTGCGTGTTCTCGGCTCTGTCGTATGCCGAACTCGCGTCCTCCATCCCGGTCTCCGGCAGCGCGTACACCTACTCCTATGCCACACTCGGTGAGCTGGTGGCCTGGATCATCGGCTGGGACCTGATTCTCGAGTACGGCGTCTCGGTCGCGGCGGTCGCCGTCGGCTGGGGCGGCAACGTCAACGAGTTCTTGGAGTCCACCTTCCACTGGAGCCTTCCGGACGCCATCGCCAAGTCCCCCAGCGACGGCGGAAAGTTCAACCTGCCAGCCGTCTTCATCACCCTGGCGATCACGTTCCTGCTGATCCGGGGCACCCGGGAGAGCGCCCGGGCCAACCTGGTCATGGTCGCGATCAAGCTGGTGGTGCTCGTCTTCTTCATCGTGGTCGCGTTCGCTCACTTCGGGACGAAGAACTTCGCCCCGTTCTCCCCCCAGGGCAACGGCGGCATCAGTGCGGCGGCGGCCATCATCTTCTTCGCCTTCATCGGTTTCGACGCGGTGTCGACCGGCAGCGAAGAATCGGAGAACCCCAAGCGGGACCTGCCGATCGCCATCATCGGATCCCTGGTGATCTGCACGATCTTCTACGTGCTGGTCGCGACCGGCGCGATCGGGATCGCCAAGCCCACCGCTCTGGCCAAGAGCGACGCCCCGCTGGCCACCGCCCTGCGCGAAGGTGCCGGGCTGGGCTGGGCCGCCTCGATCCTGTCCTTCGGGGCACTGGTGGCGATCACCAGTGTGGTCCTGGTGATCATGTACGGGCAGACCCGGATCTTCTTCGCCATGTGCCGCGACGGTCTGCTGCCGCGCCGCCTGGCCCACGTGCATCCCCGCTATGGCACACCGGCCCGGCTGACCCTGGGGATGGGCATCCTGATCTCGATCCTGGCCGCGCTGGTCCCGCTGGACGAGATCGTCAAGCTGGTGAACATCGGCACCCTGTTCGCGTTCGTGCTGGTCAACATCGGCGTGATCGTGCTGCGCCGCACCCGGCCCGAGATGCCCCGGCCTTACAAGGTTCCCTTCTCACCGGTGTTCCCGCTGATCGGGATCGGCTTCGCCATCTACCTGATGTCCACGCTGCCGGGCACCACGTGGATCCGGTTCGTGGTCTGGCTGGTCATCGGAATGGCGATCTACGCCTTCTACGGGTACTCGCACTCCCGGATGCGCACCGAGCCCAACGTTTCGGCCTTCGACGGCGATGACCTCGACCGGCGTGACGGGCGGGATGGGGACGAGCCGCGATGACCAGCGGGCCGATCGTCATCGGCTACGAGGCCGGCTCCTCCGGAGCCGATGCGCTGACCTTGGGCCTGCAACTGGCCAAGGCACTGACGGCGCCGGCCATCGTGGCCAAGGTGCATGCAGCACCGGCTCCGATCGGAAGCGGCCGGGTGGACGCCGAGTGGGTGGCCGACCGCCGGGCCGCCTCAGCCGCCGCGCTGGACACGGCCCGGGAGCTGGCCTCGAAAGTGGACGGGCCGCCTGATCCCGAATATCGGCTGGTGCCGTCCTCATCAGCCGCCCGGGGGCTCAGCGACCTGGCGGTGGCCGAGTCGGCGTCGATGGTGGTGGTCGGCTCAGCCGCCACCGAGGGCTTCGACCGCCGGGTGTTCGCCGGCAGCACGGCCAGCCGTCTGCTGTCCGGGGCTGAGTGCCCGATCGCCGTGGCGCCCAAGGGGTTTGCCCAGCAGGGCTGGTCCGCGCCTCCGGTGGTCGGGGTCGCCTACCTGGCCACCGACGAGGCGATGGCCGGATTGCGCGCCGCCGCTGACACCGCCAGGCAGCTCGGCGCGCGGCTGCATCTGTTCACGGCGGTGGCGCAGGAGGCCAGCGTCGTCCCCTGGCTGGTCGGCGCGGACGCCGAGAAGGCTTTCACCCGCACTGCCCGCGAGGGTTACCAGGAGGCATTGGACCAAGCCAGCGCCTCGATCGCCGAGCAGAGCGAGGGATTGGAGGTCACTGCCAGTCTGCTGATCGGGGATGTGGTCAGCATGCTGGCCGATCTGGACGACGTCAGCCTGCTGTTCTGCGGCTCGCGCGGATACGGGCCGGTGCGCCGGGTCCTGCTCGGAGGGGTGTCGTCTCGGCTGGTGCGGCGGGCCCTCAGCCCGGTGGTCGTGGTCCCTCGCCCGGATTGACGACTGCGCGCCCGGCGCCGGCCCGCTGGCTCACCACATCACCGACCACAATGATCGCCGGAGCTCGCAGGCCGGCTGATTGAGCCTGCGCAGCAATGGTCTGCAGTGTCCCCACGATGATTCGCTGGGCCGGCGTCGAGCCATTCTGAATCACCGCGACCGGCGTGTCCGGCGCCCTCCCGTTGCCGACCAGGACCGGGACGATCGCCGGTAGGTTCTGTACGCCCATCATGATCACGATCGTTCCGGCCAGCCGGCCCAGGGCCGCCCAATCGACCAGTGACGCCGGGTCACCAGGTGGAAGGTGACCCGACACGATCACCGCCTCATGCGCCACGCCCCGATGTGTGATCGGAATCCCGGCCAGGCCCGGCACCGCCAGCGCGCTGGTGATTCCTGGCACCACCTGAACCGGGATTCCCGCCTCGACGCAGGCCGCCAGTTCCTCCGAGCCCCGCCCGAACACGTACGGGTCGCCGCCCTTGAGCCGGACCACGAACCGGCCGGCCCGGGCGTGTTCGACCAGTGCGGCGTTGATCGCCTCCTGGGCCATGAATCGGCCCCTGGGCAGCTTGGTGGCATCGATGACGTGGACGTCCGGCCGCAGTTCGGCTAGCAGCGCCCGGGGGGCCAGCCGGTCGGCGATCACCACATCGGCCCGCGCGAGCAGCCGTCGTCCGAGCACGGTGATCAGTTCCGGATCGCCAGGGCCCCCTCCGACCAGCGCGACCCCAGGCACGCTGAGCCGGCCAGGACCGCCGGCCTGATCCAGCTGATCCAACTGATCCAGCTGATCCAGCTCACGCGGCTGATCCGGCTGATCGACTGGGCCGGACGAGGGGCCAGGCCGCCGATCGGGACGACCTACCAGGCCCTCCCCCGCCCCGGAACCCAGCCAGTCCAGCCCGCCGTCTCGGACCGAAGCCCCCCCCAGCGGATCGTGGCCGCCCTCCCCGGCAGCTAACCCGCCCCACATCAC
>CALMAR010000039.1 GCA_937859855.1 uncultured Kineosporia sp. | reverse complement strand
GCAGAAGTGCCCGCACTCAGGGATGAAGGGGCTGGCGATGCAGGCTGGTGGGTCCGTCCGGTGCATTTATCTGGCTCCGGCACATGGACACGAGAACCCCGCGTTGCTCGCAGGCCAGCCGAGTCGCTAGGTTCGGTCCCGGGTTTCCGCTCAGACTGTGGGAGCGCCGGTATCGTTCGTTAGCACCACTACTGACTGAGGTGACCGTCGTGGCTCTGCCCCCCCTGACCCCCGAGCAGCGCGCAGCCGCCCTGGAGAAGGCGGCCGCGGCCCGCAGGGCGCGTGCCGAGATCAAGAATCGGCTGAAGTACTCACAGGGATCCCTGGGCGAGGTGATCAAGGAAGGGCACGAGAACGAGGTCATCGGCAAGATGAAGGTCTCCGCCCTGCTCGAGGCACTGCCCGGCGTCGGTAAGGTCCGGGCCCGGCAGATCATGGAGGAGATCGGGATCTCGGAGTCGCGCCGGGTCCGGGGGCTCGGTTCGAACCAGATCGCGGCGCTGGTCGACCGGTTCTCCCGCTGACCATCGCTGACCATCGCTGACCATCACTGACCATCACTGACCGACGGTGACCGCGGCGCAGGACCGGCCGGGCCCAGGGCGGCTCACGGTTCTAGCCGGGCCTACGGCGGTCGGAAAAGGCACGGTTGCGGCGGATGTCCGCTCCCGCTATCCCGAGATCTGGCTGTCCGTCTCCTGCACCACCCGGCCTCCTCGCCCCGGGGAGGTGGAAGGCATTCACTATCATTTCGTCGATGAGGCCGAGTTCGATCGGCTGATCGCCGACGGGGAAATGCTGGAGTGGGCAGTCGTCCATGGGCGGCATCGTTACGGCACCCGATCCGCGCCGGTCCGGCAGGTTCTGGCGCAGGGGCGCCCGGCGTTGCTGGAGCTGGATCTCCAGGGCGCCCGGCAGATCCGCCTCTCCATGCCTGGGGCCCTGTTCGTCTTTCTGAAGCCTCCCGACTTGGGGGAGCTGGTCCGCCGGCTGGTCGGACGGGGCACCGAGAACGCTGAGGAACGAGCCCGGCGGCTGCGGACGGCCGAGATCGAGATGGCGGCCGAATCGGAGTTCGATGTGACGATCGTCAACGACGATGTACATCGAGCCACCGATGAGCTCGTATCATGGATGGGTCTGGTGCCCGTTCAGTCCCGCGGCTGAGTTCTTCTCGGGCGCCTTCACACCACGAATCACGGGAGTTGTCTGTGTCCGGAACTGTCGCCGTGCCCGAGGGCATCACCAACCCGCCCATCGATGATCTGCTTCAGGCCGCCGACTCGAAGTATGCGCTGGTGATTTTCGCCGCCAAGCGGGCCCGCCAGATCAATGCCTACTACTCCCAGCTCGGTGAGGGCCTGCTGGAGTATGTCGGCCCGCTGGTGGAGACCCACGTGCAGGAGAAGCCGCTGTCGGTGGCGATGCGCGAGATCAACGAGGGCTACCTGGTGGCCGAGCCGACCGGCGAGGTCTGAGCCTCCCCGGATCACCCGCAGCCCGGCAGCCTCCGACAAGCTGAGACCGAGTCGCGAACGTGGCCCGGATCGTGCTGGGTGTCGGCGGAGGCATCGCCGCCTACAAGTCCGGTCTGCTGCTGAGGCGTCTTACCGAGGCCGGGCATTCGGTGCAGGTCGTCCCCACTCAAGCGGCGCTGCGGTTCGTCGGTGCACCGACCTGGGCGGCGTTGTCCGGGCATCCGGTCAGCACCAGTGTCTGGGACGACGTCCAGGACGTGCCGCATGTGCGGATCGGGCAACAGGCCGAGCTGGTCGTCGTCGCTCCGGCCACCGCCGATCTGCTGGCCCGGGCCGCCCACGGATTGGCCGACGACCTGCTCACCAACGTCCTGCTCACCGCCCGCTGCCCGGTACTGCTGGCCCCGGCGATGCACACCGAGATGTGGCTGCACCCTGCAACCCAGGCCAACGTGGGCCTGCTGCGCGAGCGAGGCGCACACGTGCTCGAGCCGGCCAGTGGCCGCCTCACCGGCGCTGGCAGCGGTCCTGGCCGCCTGCCGGAGCCGGATGACATCGCCGACGCCGCGCTGGCTCTGCTGCAGCCGCCCGTGCCGGGCGATCTCGCCGTACTCCGCGTCCTGGTGTCGGCGGGCGGCACCCGGGAACCACTGGATCCGGTGCGGTTCATCGGCAACTGGTCGTCCGGCCGCCAGGGCGCCGCGGTGGCGGCGGTGGCAATGGCCCGGGGCGCCAAGGTGACCCTGGTCGCCGGGGCGATGGAGATCCCGGCCCCGGACGGGGCCGACGTCGTCCACGTTCGAACCGCCCTGGAGATGCGCGCTGCCGTGCTGGACGCGGCGGCCAGCGCGGACGTGGTGGTGATGGCCGCGGCGGTGGCCGACTTCCGGCCGGCTGCGACCGCCGCCCATAAGATCAAGAAATCAGCGGATTCCGGCGAGGCGCCGATCGTGACCCTGGTCCGCAACCCGGACATCCTGGCCGAGCTGGTCGCTGCACGCCGCCCCAGCCAGCTCATCGTCGGCTTCGCCGCTGAGACCGGGGACGAGGACGGCGACGTCCTCAGTCATGCCCGGGCCAAGCTGGCCCGCAAGGGCTGCGATCTGCTGGTGGTGAACGACGTCTCGGCGGGCAAGGTGTTCGGACAGAGCCAGAACGAGGTGACCATCCTGGATGCCGACGGCTCGCAGAGGCTGGTGCCGTCCGCGGGCAAGGACCAGGTGGCGATGGTGATCTGGGACGCCGTCGTCCGCAAGCTCCGCTCTTGATCGAATCCAGGCCATCCGCGCTGGTCCAGGCGGTAGCCGGTGCAACCGCCCAGCCCGGCTCAATCTGATTAACTTGGGCACCTGCACGGCGCCCCAGCATCGATATTCAGCCCGGGTACAGTCGGCAGATCGGCGCATATGCCGCACCATGACCCCAACGTCTGCTGAATCGTCCCAGGAGAACCGTGTCTGACCGTCTGTTCACCTCTGAGTCCGTCACCGAAGGCCACCCGGACAAGATCTGCGATCAGATCAGTGACGCCATCCTGGATGCCCTGCTCGAAGCGGACGCGGCCAGCCGGGTCGCGGTCGAGACCATGGTCACCACCGGCCTGGTGCATGTGGCCGGTGAAGTCACCACCAGCGGCTACGCCGACATCCCGCAGATCGTCCGGAAGACCATCCTGAATATCGGCTATGACTCCTCCACCAAGGGCTTCGACGGCAACTCGTGCGGGGTCGAGGTGTCGATCGGCGCCCAGTCCCCGGACATCGCCCAGGGGGTGGACAGCGCCTACGAGGCCAGGGTGCAGGGGGATGCCGACCCGCTGGACGCGCAGGGTGCCGGCGACCAGGGACTGATGTTCGGGTACGCCAACGATGACACGCCGCAGCTGCTGCCGCTGCCAATCTGGCTGGCCCACCGGCTGGCCGAGCGGCTGACCGAGGTGCGCAAGGGCGGCGAGGTGCCCTACCTGCGCCCGGATGGCAAGACCCAGGTGACCATCGCCTATGACGGCGACCGGGCGGTCCGGCTGGACACCGTGGTGGTGTCCACGCAGCATGCGGCCGACATCTCCCTGGAGAACCTGCTCACTCCGGATATCGCCGACCATGTGGTCAAGCCGGTCCTGGACCGGGTCGACATCGACACCACTGGCTACCGGCTGCTGGTCAACCCGACCGGCCGGTTCGAGATCGGCGGCCCGATGGGGGACGCGGGCCTCACCGGCCGGAAGATCATCGTCGACACCTACGGCGGTTTCGCCCGGCACGGTGGCGGCGCCTTCTCCGGGAAGGACCCGTCCAAGGTGGATCGGTCGGCGGCGTACGCGATGCGCTGGGTGGCCAAGAACGTGGTCGCCGCCGGGCTGGCCCGCCGTTGCGAGGTGCAGGTCGCCTACGCGATCGGCAAAGCGCACCCGGTCGGCCTGTACGTCGAGACCTTCGGCACCGAGACGGTCCCGGTGGACCGGATCACCGCCGCGATCAAGCAGGTCTTCGATCTTCGTCCGGCCGCGATCATCCGGGATCTCGACCTGCTCCGCCCCATCTACCACCAGACCGCGGCCTACGGTCACTTCGGCCGGGACATCCCCGGCCTGACCTGGGAGCAGACCGATCGGGTGCAGGCCCTGCAGTCGGCGGCTGGCTAGCCCGGACCGCGACCCGGGTCTCCGGCCTGCGAGTACTGGCGCAGGGACTGCAGTAACCGGGCCAGCGTGTCCCGGTCCTCGGTGCTCAGTGAGCTGAAGAAGGTGTCCGCTTCGGCGGCCCGGGCGGACTGGACCGCCTGGCTGGTCTTCTCGCCGTCCGCGGTCAGAGCCACCAGGGTGGCGCGGCGATCCTGCGGATCGGGAGAGCGGGCCACCAGCCCGCGTTCCTCCAGCGCGTCCACCACCTCGGTGCCCGAGCGCGGCACGATCCGCAGATGGCTGGACAGATCACTCAGCCGCATCGGGCCGTGACGACGCAGCATGCCCAGCGCCCGGGCCTGAGCCGGGGTGATGCCGAACGGCGTGACCAGGTCGTGGGTGACCATCCGCAACCGGCGGGCCACCGCCCACAGCGATTCGGCCAGGGTGTCTTCGTCCCCGTGATCCACCGGAATACGTTAGCAGGATTTGCGTTTCTCCCTCATAGTGAGGCAACCTCACAGAATCCGAGTGCCAGGAGGCCGTGCATGGCCAGCTCCCCATCTTCACCGCCCAGCCGTGACCCGAATCCAGGCCGGCCCGGCCGCACCGGCCGCACGGTCACGGCCGCAGAAAAGGCTCAGGCCGCCAGCGTTTCGCTGCGCCGGATCGGACGGCTGTTCACGGTCCATCGCTGGCCTCTGGCGGTCGTGGTGGTGATCATCGTGGCCTCATCCATCGTGGCCATGGCCTCGCCTTTCCTGCTGCGCAGCGTGATCGACACGGCATTGCCGCAGCAGAACGTTCCGCTGCTGGCCTGGCTGGTGAGCGGCATGATCGCGGTTGCCGCGGTGACGGCCGTGCTCGGCGTCATCCAGACCTGGATCAGTACCAAGGTCGGCCAGCAGGTCATGCACGGCCTGCGCACCAGCGTGTTCGCCCACCTGCAGCGGCAATCGATCGGCTTCTTCACCCGGACCCGCACCGGCGAGGTGCAGTCGCGGATCACCAACGACATCGGCGGCATGCAGTCCGTGGTCACCTCGACCGCGACCTCGATCGCGTCCAACCTGACCACCGCCGTCGCCACCGCCGTGGCCATGGTGGCGCTGTCCTGGCGGCTGTCGCTGATCTCGCTGGTGGTGATGCCGCCAGCCATCTACCTGACCCGCAAGGTGGCCAGTATGCGCCGGGAGATCACCGCGGCCCGCCAGCGCGAACTGGCTGACCTGAACGTGGTGATCGACGAGGGCCTGTCGATCAGCGGTATCCAGCTGAGCAAGACGATGGGCGCCGGGCCCGCCCTGGTCCGCCGGTTCGCCGAGTCGTCGGCCCGGCTGATCGATCTCGAGCTGCGTTCGGACCTGGCTGGCCGCTGGCGAATGGCCTCGATGAGCGTGATCTTCGCCGCCATTCCGGCTGTGATCTACCTGTTCGCGGGCCTGCCGGTCACGGCCGGCGCGATGACCATCGGCACCCTGATCGCCTTCACCAGCCTGCAGAACGGGCTGTTCCGTCCACTGATGGGCCTGCTCGGGGTGGGCGTCTCGCTGACCGCGTCGCTGGCCCTCTTCGCCCGGATCTTCGAATACCTGGATCTGCCGGTGGACATCGCTGACCCGGCCGATCCGGTTCGCGTCGACCCGGCTCGGGTGCGCGGCCACGTGGTGCTGGAGGACGTCACCTTCGCGTATCCGGGCGCGGACGCCGCGGCGGTGGCTGGAGTGAACCTGGACATTCCGCCCGGGACGACGCTCGCCCTGGTCGGCGAAACCGGTTCGGGCAAGAGCACTCTGGCCGGGCTGGTGGCCCGGCTCTACGACGTGGACGGCGGGCGGATCACCATCGACGGCGTCGATATCCGGGACCTGACGCTGGACAGCCTGGCCGCCATCGTCGGGGTGGTCAGCCAGGAGACCTACCTGTTGCACGCGACCGTGCGGGAGAACCTGCGCTACGCCCGGCCCGGCGCCACCGACGATCAGATCGAGCAGGCCGCCCGGGCCGCGCAGGTGCACGGGCTGATCGCGGGTCTGCCGGACGGATACGACACCATGGTCGGCTCGCGCGGGCACCGGTTCTCCGGCGGGGAGCGGCAGCGGATCGCGATCGCCCGCACGCTGCTGCGCGACCCGAGAGTGCTGATCCTGGACGAGGCCACCAGCGCGCTGGACACCGAGACCGAGCGAGCCGTGCAGCAGGCCTTCGACACGCTTGCCCAGGGCCGGACCACGATCACCATCGCGCACCGGCTCTCCACGGTCCGGGACGCGGATCAGATCGCCGTGCTGAGCCAGGGCCGGATCGTCGAGCAGGGCACCCACGATTCCCTGCTCAGCCAGGACGGCCGCTACGCGGCCCTGGCCGCCTGAACTCAGTGGTGAATGGGCGCAGCCGCACGCAGCGAGGTTGCCGCGGGGCGGCAGGATGGCCGGCATGACGTCCAGCCCATCGCCCGCCCAGCAGCTGGAGCTGCTGCGGGCGGCGGCCCGGGGTAAGCGGCCCAAGCCACCGTCGCCGATCGCCCAGCACCTGCCGATCGCCCAGGTGCTGGTCGACATCCCGCTGCCCCACCTGGATCGTCCTTTCGACTACAGCGTGCCCGAGGAGGTGGCCGAACAGGCTCAGCCCGGGGTCCGGGTGCAGGTGCGCTTCGCCGGGCAGATCACCAGCGGTTTCCTGATCGGGCGGGCCGGGCGCAGCGATCACCAAGGGCGGCTGGCCCCGCTGCGCCGGGTGGTCTCAGCCGAGCCGGTGCTTGCCCCGGCGGTGCTTCAGCTGGCCCGCCAGATCGCGGCCGGGTACGCCGGCAGTGTCACCGACGTGCTGCGGCTGGCCGTCCCGGCCCGGCACGCCCGCACCGAGAAGGAAGCCGCCCGCGAGTCGCTGACCCCAGCACTCACCGATCCCCCCGAACCGGAGGGCTGGGAGGACTACGTCGCCGGGCCAGCTCTGATCTCGCGGATCAGCCG
>CALMAR010000038.1:321-5594 GCA_937859855.1 uncultured Kineosporia sp. | reverse complement strand
CGGTCCCCTCACCGGCCCCGCAGCCGCGTCCCGGCGCGGTTCGAGAGGCGGGTCCACCGGCGGCGCCCGCTCCGGCCGCCGGACCAGCCCTGGCTGGTTTCCCCGATGGGCTGGCACCGATCATGGTGCCCACCCCGGCCGACCATGATCCAGATTCACCGCTACCCCGGGCGGACGTCGTGGTCTTCACCTGGACTGTGGACGAATTAGCTGGCCTGGCCAAGGTTTTCACTCCCGGGCATTCGGCCGCCAAGTGGGCCCGGTATGCACACCAGTTCGAGACCAAGTACGCCAGCCAGATCCGGTCCGGTGCTCCGGCCGCCACTTCCAAGCGGCTCGGCAACTTCCAGATGGTGACGCTGGCCGGGCTGAACGTGTTGCTGATCAAGTCGGAACTGCATCTGAACCAGGATGGCATCAAGACCGGTGAGGGAACCGCCACCTTGCCGGTCAAGGACTTCTTTCAGCAGGTCATCCACGAGGCCGACCCGGAGTACGTGTTCACCATCGGCACGGCTGGTGCGGTCTTCGACCAGTTCCAGCTGGGCGACGTGGTGGTCACCCGGGCGGCCAGATTCCGGCTGCAGCAGGAGTTCAGGAACGAGAAGTTCAATGGCGTGACCTACACCAGCGACTGGCAGATCCCGGCCAAGTACGAGGCCGAGGCACTGGCCCTGATGGGCCGCTTCGCCGATCAGCTGGCCGAGCCTCCATTTGCTCCACCCACCAAGGCTTTTCCGTTTCCTGGGCCGCCCATCCGGAGCTCCCCGGCCAATGTGCCGGACATCAAGATGGAGCAGGGCGGCCGGGACATGGCTGAGTTCCACCCGATCCTGACCACGGACTACTTTGAATACGGGACCACCGCCAACCGGCTGGACCAGTTCGGTGCGGCAGTGGAGATGGGCGACGCCGCTCTCGGGCTGGCCGTGTCGGATCTGCAGCACCCGCCGAAGTGGGCGGTGATCCGGAACATGTCCGACCCCGTGATCAACGGCGATCTGCCCGCCAAGGAGTTCAAGCTCAACGAGCAGACCACCTGGGCGGTCGGGTATTACACCGCCTACGGACAGTGGACGTCGGTGATGGGCGCGCTCGCGACCTGGGGCATCATCGCCGGTCTGCCCGGAGGCACCGGCTGATCGCACGCACCCGCGCTTGGTAGCTGGCAGCCGGTCGGTAGATTTGGGGCGGTGGATCAGCATCGCCTTCTGGCGGCATCGCCCCAGGCTCACCCGGACGCCATCATCAGCGGCGATCGATGGCGGATCACCGTGCTCACCGATGGCCTGATCCGGCTGGAATGGGCGCCGGACGGCAGGTTCGAGGATCGCGCCTCGGCCCTGGCCCTGCATCGGGACCTGCCCGTGCCGCAGTTCGATGTGTCCGAATCGGGCGGATTCATCGAGGTTTCCACCGCTCGGTTCCGGCTCACGTATGACCGCGGGCCGTTCAGTCCGTCCGGGCTCAGCCTGCAGGTTCAGGGCAATGTCTCCAGCTATCACAGCGTCTGGCGGTTCGGCGAACCGGTCGGCGACCTGGGCGGGACGGCGAAGACTCTGGACGGCGCCGACGGCCCGATCCCGCTCGGTCCGGCGGTGGTGTCCCGGTGGGGCTACGCCGTGCTCGACGACTCCGCCTCGCCCTTGTTCGAGCCGGACGGATGGGTCACCCCCCGGGACGGAACCCGGCTCGACCTCTACGTGTTCGCCTACGGCCACGACCATCAGCAGGCGCTGGACGCCTTCTACTCGCTCAGCGGCCTGCCGCCGGTGCTTCCGCGCTGGGCCTTGGGCAACTGGTGGAGCCGGTACTTTCCCTACAGCGCTCAGAGTTATCTCGACCTGGTCGACCGTTTCGCAGCCGAAGACCTTCCGTTTTCGGTGGCTGTGCTGGACATGGACTGGCATCCGGTGTCCAGCGTCGATCCGGTCTATGGCAGCGGCTGGACCGGTTACAGCTGGAACCGCGAGCTCTTTCCCGACCCCGCGGCCTTCTTGGCGCAGTTGCATCGGCGTGGCTACCGGGTCACGCTCAATGTGCATCCGGCCGACGGGGTCCGGGCCTTCGAGGATGCCTATGCCGAGATGGCGGCCGCGCTGGAGCGAGACGCGTCGCAGGGGCAGCCGATCGCGTTCGACGTCACCGATCGCGCTTTCCTGGACGCCTATTTCAGCATCCTGCATCGGCGGCTGGAGCGCGAGGGCGTCGATTTCTGGTGGGTTGACTGGCAGTCCGGTTCGTATTCGCGGGTAGCCGGAATCGATCCGCTCTGGATTCTGAACCATTTCCATTTCCTTGACTCCAGCCGGGATGGGCGCCGTCCCCTGACCTTTTCCCGGTATGCCGGGCCCGGCAGCCACCGGTATCCGATCGGATTCTCCGGCGACACCGTCGTGTCCTGGGATTCGCTCGAGTTCCAGCCCGAATTCACCGCTCGGGCAACGAATATCGGTTATGGATGGTGGAGCCATGACATCGGTGGCCACATGTTCGGCTACCGGGACGACGAGCTGGCGCTGCGATGGCTGCAGCTCGGCGTATTCTCACCGATTCTGCGGCTGCATTCGTCGTCCAACCCGTTCATGGTCAAGGAGCCGTGGGTGTTCGGGGCCGAAACCGCTGCGGCGATGAGGAGTTCACTGCGGTTCCGGCATCGGCTGGTGCCCTACCTGCACAGCCTGAACCACCGGGCCGCCGCCGAGGGGATTCCCCTGGTCCGCCCGATGTACTACGCGCATCCTTCCGAGGTCACGGCCTACCAGGTGCCGAACCAGTTCGAGTTCGGATCACAGCTGGTGGTTGCGCCGGTCACGGCTCCGCGCGATCCGGTCACCCTCCGGGGAGCGGTGCGCGCGTGGCTACCGCCGGGCATCTGGACCGACATCTTCACCGGCCTGGTCTACGACGGTGAACGGGAGCTGGAGCTGCACCGGGATGACGACTCGATCCCGGTGCTGCTGCGGGCGGGCGGCGTGCTGCCTCTGGCGGCGCCGGACGATCTGGATGTGACCCGGAACCCGGATCGGCTGGAGATCCTGGTGGCGCCGGGTGCCGATGGGCGGTTCGTATTGGTTGAGGACGACGGCACCGGAGTGGCCCTGGCTGACATTCCTACCGCGCGGACAACTCTGGACTGGGATCAGGCTAGCGGCACGCTCTCCATCGGCTCGGCCGCCGGTGCGCCCGGAGTCGTCCCGGCCGCCCGGACCTGGACTGTGACCGTCCTGGGCGTGGATGCCCAGGACGTCCCCGACGGCAGCGTGCACCATCAGGCGGCCGCACTTCCGGTCCGGTATCAGCGCGACCGGGTCAGCGTGACGTTGCCCGGCGTACCGACCAGCACGACGGTTTCGGTCGTGCTGGGCGCGAACCTGCAGCCGCGCACGGCTGAGCTGGAGACCCGGCTGGAGCGGCTGCTGACCCAGGCGCAGTACGACTTCACTGCCAAGGCCGGTATCTGGGCCATCCTGCAGTCCGGCCAGCCCGGCTCGGCCAAGCTGGCGGCCCTGCATGCTCAGCGGCTTGCCCCGGCGCTGTTCTCGGCCATCGCCGAGCTGGTCACCGCCCGGGCGGCCAGCCGCTGAATATGTTCCGCAGCACGGGCGGCAAGGAGTTCCTAGGCGCCGCCAGTCTGAGCCGGCTCAGGCCAGGTGCGGCCCGATCAGGCTGAGGTCGGCGGGTCCGAGACGATCGGTCGCGGTATTGGCCTGATGCCAGAACGGGTAACGCAGCGGCTCTCCGCTGACCTTGTCCAGCCGAGCCACCTCGTCGTCCGACAGAGTCAGGCTGGCGGCGGCCAGGTTGTCCTGCAACTGATCGGTTGTCCGGGCCCCGACAATCAGCGAGGTGATGGCCGGTTTGGCCAACAGGTAGGCCAGTGAGACTTGGGCGGCCGAAACACCGTGCGCCGCACCGATCTCCACGGCGACGTCGATGGTGTCATACAACTTGTCCTCGTCGTTCACCGGCGGCTCGTCCCAGTCGCTCAGGTGCCGGCTGCCGGGCGGAGCATCCACACCGCGGCGGTACTTGCCCGACATCAGGCCGCCTGCCAGCGGACTCCAGACCAGGATGCCCAGTCCCTGGTCGATGCAGGCCGGCACGATTTCGGTCTCGATGTCGCGGTTCTGCAGCGAGTAGAACACCTGCTGGCTGACGAACCGCTGGAGGTGCTCGCGCTGCGAGACACCCAGCGCTTTCATCAGTTGCCAGGCGGCGTAGTTGGAGCAGCCGATGTAGCGGACCTTGCCGCTGCTGACCAGCAGGTCGAGCGCGGACAGGGTCTCGTCCAGCGGCGTCTGGCCGTCCCACTCGTGCACCTGATACAGGTCGATGTGATCGGTCTTCAGCCGCCGCAGGCTGCCCTCGGCCGAACGAATGATGTGATGCCGGGACAGGCCGAAGTCGTTGGGGCCCTTGGCGTCTCCCATCGGCATCCGGCACTTGGTCGCGATCAGGACGTCGTCCCGCTCCGAGCCCAGCGCCTCGCCGAGGATCTCCTCCGACAGCCCGGCCGAGTAGATGTCGGCCGTGTCGATCAGATTGACCCCGGCGTCCTTGGCCATCGCGATCTGATCGCGGGCTCCGTCGACCCCGATCTGCCCGACCGGACTGGCCCATCCGGTTCCGCCGAAACCCATTGTGCCGAGGGTGAGGGTCGAGACGCGCAGGCCGGAACGGCCAAGCTGGCGATACTCCATCGTGGTCGCCTCTTTTCTGGTCGGGGAGAGTCAGTCGCTGACTCCACCGTACCGACTGGAGACCGTCCAACCAGTCGGCGGTCATTCAGATCGGCGCGCAACAGGCTTCCGGTCGTGCTCGTCCGGCCCGTGCCCGGCAGCTCAGGCCTTCAAGCGAGGCAACAGGGCGGCCCAGGCCTCCTCGGCCGCGCCGACGATCGGGCCGTCCTCACCGAAGCGCGCCGCAATCACCGGCGGTGCGAGGGTGCGACGGAACGCCATCAGCCCGGCCCGGTAGGCCCGCTCGATCGGCTCCGGGGCGGCGGCCAGCAGTTCAGCGGCCAGGCCGCCGAGAGTGACCAGGTCCGGGTCCAGGCCGTTGACCAGCCCGGCGATGCCCCGCCCGAGCACCGCCGCCACCTCCGACACGGCCTGATGGACGGTTCGGCTGGCGGGTCGGCTGGTGGTTCGGCTGGGGCCGGGATCTTCAGCCGGGGCCGGCGCCGCACCGATCACCCGCCGGGCGTAGCTGACCGGATCCGGCGGTTCGGAGTGGCCGAGCCGCCGGGCCAGCGCGAAGCCGTCGCCCGC
>CALMAR010000038.1:0-273 GCA_937859855.1 uncultured Kineosporia sp. | reverse complement strand
CCCGAACTCTCCGGCCGCACCCAGCGCGCCGACCAGAACCCGGTTGCCATCGACCACCGCCCCGCCGAGCCCGGCCTCGACCCGGAGGTGCAGCGCCACCGACGCACCCACCGCCGCGCCCCGGCTGGATTCGGCCAGCGCAGCCAAAGTGGCGTCATTCCCGGCCACTACCACCTCGGTATCACGCCCGGCCCGGCCCAGATCGACGCCCCGCCAGCCCAGACCGGGCGCGTCGAGCCGCATCTCGCGCGAAACCGTGCCTGGCGCGGCTAC
>CALMAR010000037.1 GCA_937859855.1 uncultured Kineosporia sp. | reverse complement strand
CCGGTGGCCAGCGCCGCGGCCCGGCCACCGGCCGCCGCGGCGTCATCGCCCAGCTGACGGCCGTGCGTGATCCGGCCGAAGGCGACCACGGTGAAGAGCATCACGATCACCACTGGGGTCACGATCGCCAGCTCCAATGCCATCAATCCCTCCTCCCGGAGGCGCCTGCCTGCCGATCCAACCCTGTGCGCCGGTGTGCCCCCCGGCGTCACCCCGCAGCTCACAGCCACACCCCGGCTGAAGCTGCGGGCTCGGCCAGCGGGCCGGTGCCGGAAGCCACGAAGCGCTCCACCGGCCCGGACGCCGACTCGGTCACGGCGTAGCTGCCCATCGGGATCACCCGCAGCACGCTGGCCCGGATCGTCACCGTCACCACGGTGGCGCTGCGGCTGACCGCGATGCTGGGGCTGGTGATCAGTTTCGGTGCCACCGCCGAGATGTAGGAGGACGCCGCCGCCCGCCCATCGCTGGCGCTGGCCTGATAGGCCCGGGCCGCTTCCACGCCGTCCCGGGCGGCTGCTTCGACCACGTGCCGGCCGTGCCAGAGCAGCGCGAACTGGACCACGAGCATGCACATCAGCACCAGAGCGGGCAGCGTGATGGCTGCCTCCACGACGCTGTAGCCGTGATCGTCGCCACTTCGCTGCCGCCCGAACCGGCCGGACACCGCTGGGTTCCTGGCTCCGAAGCGATTACTTGATCTTGACGCTGTTGGCGGCCTGGTTCGCCTTGCCCACCAGGATGCCAACCACCACGATCGCACCGGCCGCGAACAGGCCGATCATGATCGCCGTCTGCACGATGTCACCGCGCTCCGGGTTCTGCCGGATCGGCTCCACTCGAGCCTGCAGCCAGTACCAGGCCATCTGGATCTCGAACAACATTGTCAAGGCGTCCTTTCCTTGGATTTCTGCGATGTGCTTTCAGAATCGGGTCAGCGGCTGCTGGAGGCTGAACAGCCGCTCATGGGGTCAGATATTCATCACGGCCACGATCGCTGGATAGGTGATGAAGACGATGAAGCCGAAGCCGATCAGCAGCTGCGCCATCCGCATGGACTGATCGCGCTCGCTCGCTTCGCCCTCGGATTCCGCCAGTTCCCGGCGCCGCATCGTCGCGGCCCTGGCGGTCAGGGTCTCCCGGATCTGGGCGCCGTCCTGGCCGACCAGCTTCACCAGGGCACCCAGATCGCGCAGCTCGGGGACGCCGATCCGCTCGCCCAGCTCGGACAGCGCCTCCCACTGGTCGTGCCCGGCCGCGGTGGCCCGGAACAAGGTGTCCCGCAGCAGGGCCAGCGGCCAGCCGGTGCCCACCCGGGCCGCCGTCGGCAGCGCCTCGGTCGGGGCGGCCGAGCCCGCCATTTCCAGTGCGACCAGGTCCAGGTAGGCACCGAAGGCCCGGCGGAAGTCCCGCCGCCGATCGGCCGCCTCACGCCGGGCTTCGACGTCGGGCAGGAAGAAGAAGAGCAGCCCGCCCGCGATGGCCAGCAGCGCGGGCGTGCCGAAAGGCAGGGACACGTGCAGCACCAGCATCACCCCGACCGAGGCGAGCAGGGTCAGCAGGAAACCGGCCACGAAGGCGATTGCCTTGCGGGCCATCGCCGCCTGATAGGACCGGCCGGTCAGGGCCAGGTCCTGGCGGAGACTCGAATAGTTGATCCCGGTGCGCTGCAGGTAGCTGGCCAGCACCTGTCCCATCCGCAGCTGCAGTCCGGCCGAGCGGCCCTCCAGCGTGTTCACGGCCGCCACGTCAACGTCCCGGCCCGGGTCGGCCCGATTCTGAGCGTCGAAGCGGCCCAGCCGTACCAGCGCAGTCTGACGCCGCGGAGAGAGATGCCAGAGCAGCCCGAACAGCAGCACGCCGATCAGGCCGCCGACCAGGGCCAGGGCGATCATCGGACCACTCCCGGCATCCGCCACTCCGAGCCCGGAGCCGCCGCCCGGACGGGGGTGGGCACGGGCGCGGTGGTGCTGAGCTGGCGGGCCTGCCGGTTGGACAGGCCGGTCAGATAGGCCACCACCTGGACGTCGCCCGCACTGACCCCCTGGCCTGGACGGCTCAGGAACGGCTGGACGGCGTGGCCAGCAGCGAGCTTGCGCATCCAGGCGAACCCCCAGGCGAACATGCCCACCACGACGGCGAGCGCGATCTGACCGGCCGAGGAGTTGTAGGGCGCGAGGTACTTGGGGCTGACCGCCCTCAGGTAGATCGCGAAGCCGATGGTCAGCAGCACCACGATCTGTACGCCGCGGCGCAGCCCGGCCCGTCCGGCCAGCACCGTCCGGCGCATGTCCAGCTCTTCGCGGGCCGCGTTGGCCAAGCCTCCGAGCACCTGGGACAGCCGGTCACCGCGGCGGCGAATGTTCAGGATCAGCGCGGCGATCACCAGGTCGGCACTGGCGTCGTCCAGGTCAGCGGCCAGGCCCTGCAGGGCCAGGTCCAGCGGGGCGCGCACGTTGATCTGGCCGGCCAGCCGGATCAGCGAGGGCCGGATCAGCGGCGGCGCATTCTGGGTGGACGCCGGAATGGCCCGTTCCAGGCTGGCGTGCGCGGCGATGGTGTCCCGCAGCGACTCGGTCCAGATCACCAGGGCCTCGAGCTGGTTGATCTGAACGCGCTCGGCCCGGGTGCCGCCGAACAGCTGCGGCCAGGCCACCACCAGCGCACCCAGGCCCAGCGCGGCCACTGGCCACCGGGTGAACAGAAGGGTCAGCACGCCGGTCAGCACCCCGAGCCCGAACCGGCCACTGGCCGAGGGAGAAGAGGCCAGCTCGCGCAGCCGCTGGGCCCGGCTGGGCGGGCGGGACGGGTTCACCTCGACACCACGCAGGCCGGCGATCAGCAGCACGATCGCGGCACCGATCCCGCCGCAGATCAGCGCGGCCAGCAGCACACCGGAGTCAGGCAGGACCATCAGCGTCTCCAGTGGGCGGGCAGGTCAGACGGCTGATGTCCCTGCTGATGCGGCTGCTGATGCGGCTGATGGGGATATTGATGGACCGGCCGGATCGGCGCGGCCAGCGGAGGCTGATGAGCTGGACGGATCATGGTCGCGGCCTGAGCCGGATAGCTGTCCCACTGCCAGCGTGAGGAGTTGTCGTCGTAGCCGAAGTGAGCCAGCTGCTGGCCACGCATGATGGGCACCTCAATGTCGCGCTGCCCGCGGCCGTCCTCCGGCGATGCGGTGAAGATCCGGGACCGGGTGACCCGGCCCTCGCTGCTGCCGGTGACCTCAACCACCTCGGTGACCACCCGGCGGCCGCCGGTCCGCTCGTCCTTACGCATGAACACGACGAAGTCGATCGCGCCGCCGACCAGGGCGTGGGTGACCGACACATCGAGCCGGGCGTGCTGAGCGGCGTAGACGGCCAGCCGGTCGAACACGTCAGTGGCGCTGCGAGCATGGATGGTCGACAGCGAACCGTCGTTACCCTGGCTCATCGCCGACAGCATCTCGACCACCTCCGGGCCGAGCACCTCCCCGACGATCACCCGGGATGGATTCTGCCGCCGGGTCCGCCGGACCAGCTGCCCGATGTCGACCCCGCCGGTGCCGTCCGACCCGGGCAGCACCTCTTCCATCTCGGCGACGTCCCAGTGCAGATGCGGATGCTGGCGCAGGCCCAGTTCCAGCGCCCGCTCCACTGTGATCAGGCGCTCGTGCGGCGGGATGCAGTTGATCAGGGCCCGGAGCAGAGTGGTCTTGCCGGCATCGGTGGCTCCCGCGACGATCATGTTGCTCCGGGCCAGCACGGCCGCCTCCAGGAAGGCGGCCAGCCGCTCGTCCACGCTACCCAGGTCGAGCAGGGTGGCGAACTCGCGGCTGCGCGGATCAGTGGCGGCGTGTTCGGGCACCGCGGCCAGGAACACCTGCGGGAATCGGTTGCGGCGGATCGAGATCAGCGGCCGCTCCGACGCGCTCATGATCGCTGACAGCCGGGATCCGTCCGGCAGCCGCAGGTCCAGTTCGGGGCTGGACGGCGTGAACGGCCGGGCGTTCAACCCGGCGTAGGACCCCAGGGTGCGGATGATGTCGATCAGGTCGGCATCGGTCGCCGCCACTGGGCGGCCCAGCACTTTGCCCCGCCCCGCGTAGGTCACCCAGACCTCGTCGCAGCCGTTGATGTCGATGTTCTCGACGTCCGGATCATCCAGCAGTTCCTGCAGTTCACCGGCTCCCCAGATCGCGGCGTCCACCGCCGCCACCAGGCGGGAGTCGAAGTCATCCTGCGGAAGCTCGTTTCCAGCGGCGAGCTGGTCGCGTAGATGCCGGGACACCGCGGTCTGGATCAGCGACAGGCTCAGCTGGCGCTCATCAGCCGGGCCCAGTTCGGGCAGAGCGTGGGCCACCCGCCGCTGCCGGTTGTCGGTCAGGCCATCAGCGACCTGGGCCTGGATGGTGCGAACCAGGCCGTAGTCCATCGGTCCATCGCTCATGACGGGCCGTCCCGGGAACCGAACAAGGACAGCCTTCGCCGCGAGGCTCGGCCCGGCTGGCCGCCTGCCTGATCGGTCGTCTCGCCACCCGCCTGCCTGCCCAGCTGCTCGGCTGGCCGCCCGGCCAGCTCGCCGGGCAGACGGCTGGCTCCTTGGGGC
>CALMAR010000036.1 GCA_937859855.1 uncultured Kineosporia sp. | reverse complement strand
CGGTCGGTAGCGTCGGCAGCCCCCCGCCAGCGTTCGGTGCTGAACGAGAATCGTTGCCCGTCATCGAGTTCCGCTTCGACCGGATCACCCTCGAAGGCCGCGGCGAACAGGTCGGCCGGTGGTTCGGCCGTAGGTTCGGCTCGTGCGCCGGCTCGTGCACCGGCATCGGCCGGTGCGCCGGCATCGAGAGCGGTGAACCGGCGCCAGTGGCCGGCGAACCGGGTGGCCGGCGCCAGCGCGGCGACCGCTTCGGCGTCGTCCGGGGTGTCGACGTCCCGCAACATCGGCCAGGTCGCAACGCTGAGACCAAGCGACTGCAGGCGGGCCAACTGATCGGCTCCGGTGTGCTGCGACGACATGGGAACGCCGGTGAAGGCGCCCGGCGCCGGGCGGCGGAACCCGGCCACCCAGAATCCGCCATCAGCGGACAGGCCGAGCACGGCGTCGGCGTCACCCCAGCCGGCGGTGAGCAGGGCCGGGGTCACCTGAGGGGTGTCCATCCCGATCAGCAGGACCGGCCCGGAATCCGGATCGGACCTGAAGGCCTCGGCGAACACGTGCTCTAGCCGGGTGTCCAGCTCACCGTTACCCTGCCCGATCAGCTCGAATCCGGGAGGCAGCCACGGACCGGGCTGGCCGTCCAGAGCCAGGATCCGGCGCCGAACCGGCGCTCTCACCACCGCCGCCAGCGTGTCCTCCAGCGCCGCCTGAGCCAGGCAAGCTGCTTCTTGCTCGGAGAAACGGCTCTGCAGGCGAGTTTTCACCCGGCCGGGCACCGGCTCCTTGGCGATCACGATCACTGTGGCGGCGGTCACCGAGCCAGCACCCGGCTCATGTCCCGGACGGCGCGGGCCGCACCCAGCGGCGTCCCAGTGACCTTCGACCGCCCCGATCGCGGCCGGTAATCGGCCTCCACCTCGGCGATCCGCCAGCCGGCGTCGGCTGCGGCCACCACCATCTCCAGCGGATAGCCCGAGCGGCGGTCCTGCAGTCCCAGCTCGATCAGGCCGGCCCGGCGAGCCGCCCGCATCGGGCCCAGATCGGTCAGCCCCACCCCGCACCGGCGCCGCGCCCGCCGGGCCAGCTCACGATTGGCCAGCCGCAAGTGCCAGGGCCAGGCACCCCGGCTCGATGGCCGGCGGGCCGCCAGCACCAGGTCCGCGTCACCGGCGATCACCGGCTGGGTCACCCGGTGCAGCTGCCGGGGATCGAGGCTGCCATCGGCGTCCATGAACGCCACCACGTCCGCCTGGGACGCCAGCAGCCCGGCCTGGCAGGCCGCACCGAAACCGCGCTTCGGCGCGGTGACGACCAGGGCTCCGGCCGCCGAGGCGATCGCCGCCGAGTCGTCGTCCGACCCGTTATCGACGACGACGGCCCGCCAGCCGGGCGGGATCCGGGACAGCACCCAGGGCAGTGCCGCTGCTTCGTTCAGGCACGGCAGCACCACATCGACGGCAGGATTGAGCGCAGGGCCGGCCGGAGCGTCGGTCATGTGCAGGCAGACTAGAGGTCCCCGGCCGGTCTGGCCCCCTCGATACGATGACGAAAGGCTTACGTTCGCCGGACTCCTCGAGACCGGATCGTGGCCGCTGGCAAAGGCGCCTACGCTCGGATGATGCCCGCCAAAGTGCTCGTCGTCGAAGACGATGTCACCGTGTCCGAGGTGATCTCCCGATACCTCGGCCGCGACGGGTACGACTGCCAGATCGCCACCGACGGGCCGTCCGCCGATCGGGCCTGGTCCCAGTGGCGGCCCGACCTGGTGATCCTCGATGTGATGCTGCCAGGATTCTCCGGCCTGGAGGTGTTGCGGCGGCGGCGCCAGGACGGCGACGAGACGCCGGTGGTGATGTTGTCGGCCCGGGGCGCGGAGGAGGATCGGGTGATCGGGCTGGAGTTCGGAGCGGACGACTATCTGGTCAAACCGTTCAGCCCGCGCGAGCTGGTGCTGCGCGCGGCCGGGCTGCTGCGGCGACAGCAGCGGATGGGCACGGATCTGGCCGCCAGCCTGGAGCGGATCACCCGGGGTGATCTGGTGATCGATGTGGCCGGGCGCCGGGTCACTCTGGCCGGTCGCGAACTCCTGCTCACCCATCGCGAGTTCGATCTGCTCAGCTATCTGGCCAGCTATCCGGGGCGCGCCTTCACCAAGCAGGAACTGCTGCGCCGGGTCTGGGGCTGGGACTTCGGCGACACTTCGACGGTCACCGTGCACGTGCGCCGGCTGCGGGAGAAGCTCGAGCAGGACCCGTCGGACCCCCAACTGGTGCTGACCGTGCGCGGTGCGGGCTACCGGTTCGCGCACCATCACCACGGTGAAACTGCCCGCGCTGACGTCGGGCCCGGGGATCTCGCCCATGGGTGACATCGCGCTGATCCTGGCCTACACCACGGCCAGTTGTGTTGGGGTTGGCCTGGCTGGGCTGGGCGCGTTCCGGCTGTTGCGCCGCCGGACCCTGCGCCTGGCGATCGTCTTGGCCGCAGTGATTCCGGTTCTGGCGGTCACCGTTTCGGTACTGGCCAATGTCCGGGCGATGTTTCTCTCCGGCCACGATTCAGTGGTGGTGCTGGTCGCGCTCGGCTGGGCCACGGTGATCGCGGTGACGATGACGATGATGGTGGGCCGGCTCTTCGAACGCGGCTCGCACGCGTTGCGGCAAGGACTGCGGGAGCTGGACGGCGCCACGCTCGCGACCAGCCCAGAGCCTGCGACTGCCCACGAACCCAGGGTCGCCCGCGGGCCCGCGCCGGTGGTGTCCGGTTCGCTGAACAAGCCGGTCCCCCCGGCCGAACTGGCCATGCTGGTGGCTGAACTCGACAGCATCCGGCAGCGCCTGATCGCTTCTCGCAGCCGCGAACGCGCGCTGGAGACCAGCCGCCGGGAGCTGGTCACTTTCATGTCTCACGACCTGCGCACCCCGCTGACCGGCCTTCGGGTGCTGGCCGAGGCCCTGGACGACGGCGTGATCGACGATGTTCCGGCGGCGATGGGCCGGATCCGCGGTTACGTCGATCGGATGACCCTGCTGGTCGACGACTTGTTCGAGCTGTCCCGGGTGACCAGCCGGGATGTGACCCGGCCGCGCCGGCTGGTCAGCCTGGCGGAGGTGGCGATGGATGTGGTCGCCGAGACGGGGGATCTGGCCCGCAGCCGGGGGGTCGAGCTGAAGCTGGAGCTGGCCACCGGAAGCCGGCTACCGGTGCTAGGAGACGCGGACGAACTGGCCCGGGCGATCGGCAACCTGGTCGTCAACGCCGTCCGGCACACCGAACCCGGCGGGGTAGTGCACGTGATGGCCACCCGGGAGGGCGACCGGGCTCAGGTCTCGGTGACCGACGGGTGCGGCGGCATTCCCGGCGCGGACCTGCCCTTCGTGTTCGACGCCGGATGGCGCGGCTCTCCGGATCGGACTCCCGACGACGGCGGAGCCGGGTTCGGCCTGGCCATCGCCCGGGGAGTGGCTGAATCGCATGCCGGGCAGCTCACCGTGACCAACGTGGACGGTGGCTGCCGGTTCGAGTTGGATCTGCCGTCGAGCCCAGCTTCGCAGCTGCCATCTCCGTCGCCGCCGAACTGACTGCTCAGCTGAAACCGGAGCTGATTCCGGCGTCGATCAGATCACGGACGCCGGTGATCAGGTCGGTCTGGGCGCGCCAGCCCAGTTCCTGCGCCGCCCGCTCACTGCTGGCCGTCACGTGCCGCACGTCACCGAGCCGATACTCCCCGCTGACCACGGGTTTCGGGCCGGTCATCTGCTGGCTGAGCAGCTCGGCCAGCTGGCCGATGGTGTGGGGAGTACCACTGCCCACGTTCAGGCTGCGCATCGTTCCGGGCTGGCCGGAGCTGGACTCCAGCGCCGCCACCACAGCGGTCGCGACATCTCGCACATGCACGAAGTCGCGGCGCTGACCGCCGTCCTCGAACACCACCGGAGCCTGGCCCGCGGCCAGGGCAGATCGGAAGATGGCGGCCACCCCGGCGTACGGGGTGTTCCGCGGCATCCCCGGCCCATACACGTTGTGGAAGCGCAGAGCCGTTGCCCGGGAGCCTGTTTCGCGGGCCCAGACCGCAGTCAGATGTTCCTGATGAACCTTGGTCGCGGCGTAGCCGTTACGCGGATCGAGGGGGGCGTCCTCGCTCACCAGCTGGGGGGCGAGCGGAGTACCGCACCGAGGGCAGAGGGGATCGAAAAGACCCTGTTTGAGATCAGTTTCGAGCCGGGGTGGCGGCGCAACCGGACCGTGACGAGGGCATTGGTAGGCGCCTTCGCCGTAGACCACCATCGAACTGGCCAGCACCAGTGACCGGACTCCCGCTCCGGCCGCCGCCTGCAGAGTAACGGCCGTGCCCAGGTCGTTGCTCGAGACGTAGTCGTCCAGATCGCCGAGATCAACGCCGAGGCCGACCTTCGCGGCCAGATGGGCAACCGCATCGGCACCGGCCAGGGCCTGGCTGACCGCGTCCCGATCGCGGACGTCAGCCTGGATGAGCGGCACCTGCGCGTCGTGGTCGCTCAGCCCGGGGGTGCGGGCGGGACCATGGTGGACGTCGGGCCGCAGCGAGTCCAGCACGACCGGGGTGTGGCCGCGGCGGACGAGTTCCACGGCCACCTGCGATCCGATGAACCCGGCTCCCCCGGTGACCACGACTCGCACCGCATCAGTGTGCCGGTCGGCCCGGCCAGATTCTCGCGGGCACGCCTGGCCGTTCGATTACCGCTCGATTACCGCGCGATTGAACCGCTCGACCGCCGCGAACTCACAGACCGGCCGAGCACGGGCTGGCGTTCGGCGAATAAGTAATCTGAAACCTTCACTTCTAGGAGGTTCAGGTTTAACTTCGTGACATGAGCCAAGACATGGAAGCGGTGCTGAGGCGGGTGGCTTCGGGCGAGCTGAGCCCGGAACAGGCCATCACGGTGCTGGACGAGCTGAAGTCCCCGGGCTCCGGTGAGCCGCAGGCCACCAGTCCGCTGGATCCGGGCCATTCGGCGCCGGTCTACGGCACTGCCCCCGGCACCTTTCCGCCCAGCGCGGCCGCCCCGCCACCGGCGTTGACCCGGCTCAAGGTCACCTCGTCCTATCGCAGCCTGGAGATCGTGGGCGATCCGCAGGTGGCCCAGGCACTGGTGACTGGTGAGCACTCGGCCTGGCTGCAGGATGGCGTCATGGTGATCACCACCCCCGGGCCGTGGGACAGCGACCGCGAGGGTCCGTCGTTCTCGTTCTCGGCCCTCCCCCGCACCCTGAGCTGGAT
>CALMAR010000035.1 GCA_937859855.1 uncultured Kineosporia sp. | reverse complement strand
CCTGATCGGACGAGAACCTCATGGACGAGACCGAGGTCTGGCATTCCATCCACCGGCAACGGCTGGCGGTGGTGGTATTGCTGGAGCACCTGCGGGCCGAGCACTGGGATCGGCCCTCGCTCTGCGAGGGATGGACAGTGCGCGACGTTGCAGCGCACCTAAACCTGCAGGAGATCAATTTACCGGCGGCCATTCGGATCGCGCTGGGAGACCCCCTCGCGGTTCCCCGCGGAATCGGCGCCATCACACGAGAAGCTGCCCGTCGTGAAGCCCGCCGCCGCTCGTCGGCCGAACTCATCGCAGGAATCGAGGCGATGATCGGCTCTCGGCGACACAACATCGGCGTCACCTGCCGAGAGACCATGATCGACATCCTGGTCCACGGCATGGACATCGCCATACCAACAGGCCAGACACTCGTCATCCCGCAGGATGCCGCGGCCGAGGCAGCGACCCGCACCTGGACCGCGCCACTGGCCGGATACCCGTTCTTCGCCCGGCGCAGGTTCCGCGGCTACCGGCTCGAGGCCGATGACATCACCTGGACCGCAGGAGCCGGAGAGCCCATCCACGGACCCATGGCCGCACTCCTCCTGCTCGTCACCGGAAGGTATACAGCCGCACTACACCAGCTGTCCGGCGACGGCGCCGACGCCTTACGCGAATCCTTCAACGACGGTGACCAGTCGGTCACATGAGCAAGCCATCAGCAACAGCACAGCCGGCTCGACCTCTGAGCTGGGTGTTTGTCAGGGCCGCCTGTGGGAATCGAACCGACGACCTATCAACACGACACACGCTGCGGCCTCCCGACGCGCTGCCGGGCCTCGTAGGACGACAATTGCCGTTTGAGGCTTGTCACTCGGGCGAGTCCTCCGCGCGTGCACTGGGGAGCGCCTGGGGCGGTACGTCTGATGCTGGGCGAGCCTGGATATCTAACGCTCGTGGGTCGTCAAAGCGGGCGAGAATTGGCAGGGCTAGTTGAAGGGCTCGGTCCGCGTTTTCGTGGTTGCCCAAGAGATCCTCGCAGAGCCCAAGTTCGAGGAGTGACTCGGCCTGGCCATAAATATCACCACTGCGGCCCTGCACTTGTACGGCCTGTTGAAAGATGTTGCGCGCTTGCTCGGTCTGGCCGGCGTCCTTGAGTGCTCCGCCAAGGCCGTGAATGGCCAACCCATAAGTCTGTAGGTCAGTGCTCCCCGAAAGTCGGCCAGCCTCTTCATAGAGCTCAATAGCTGTGGCCTGCTGACCCATGTCCAGACGGGCCGGTGCTGCGGAGCCAACGATGGCGATCGCCTCCAGTCGCTGGTCGCCGATTTCCTTCCAGATCTGTATAGCGGTCTCGCTAAGCCGTATGGCATCGCCGGGGTGGCCTAGGAGCCGGGCACGTTCGGCAAGGTTACCCAGCGCCATCCCCTCGCTCATCCGATCACCGAGATCGCGTGCCAGTTTCAACGATCGCTCATACGCTGGCCCTGCTTCTTCGCGGCGCTCGAGTAGCACTAACGCGCCGCCCAGGCTGGTTAGGCTCCATGCCTCAGCGAACTTGTCGCCTACGCCTCGTGCCGCCTCCGTTGCTAATTCGCTAGCCCGAAGCCAATCGTTGCGATGGTTGCGGAGCTTGTAGAAGGTCACGGCGGCGAGCGCGATCCGCCACGCTACCTCGAACCTCCCCGACATGACCGCTGATTCGACACTTTCGAGCAGATTTGCTCGTTCGGCATCGAACCAGGCAAGGGCTTCCTCGTAGCTGTGCATAGCCGGTATCGGAGCTCCAGCCGCCTCCGGGCCAAGAGGAATGCGCCGACGCAGCGGCGCCAAGATCTCGTCAGCCGCATTCGCAGAAGCGGCCAGCCACCACAGGTAGCGATTCAAGGATTCTTCAGCAAGCGAAGGGTCGTCATCGGCGACTCGCTCTCTTGCGAAGACACGGACCAAGTCGTGGAACTGGTACCGGTTGCGAGCGGGACGCTCCAACAAGTTGTGGGCCACGAGCCGGTCTAACTCACGACGAGCCACTGCGGGTGACAGATCGGCCAGCGCGGCGACGGCGGCGGCGGAGAAGGTGACCCCTGGAGCCAGCACGGCAAGCCGAAAAACCCGCGCAGATTCGGGGGCTAACTGAGCATAGGAGGAAGTAAACACCGCACGAACCTCCGATTCGAGTTCATCCTCGGCCATGAAGTCATCGAGATTGACGGAGTCTTGCCCAAGCCCGTCGGCCAATTCCGCAAACGAGACATCAGAACTGACCGCTCGCTCAGCCATGATGCGCAGGGCCAAGGGCAGGTAGCCGCAGTGACGGGCCACGTCGGCCGCAGCCTCACGTGCAATCGTGTGCTGAGTCCCGGCTACTGCGCTCAGCAGAGCGATGGCGTCGCTTTCAGCAAGCTTTTCGACGCGAACTCGGACCGCGCCATCATGCGTCATCAGCGCCGACAATGGACTTCGCGTGGTGACCAGCACCGTGCAGCCCGATGAGGGTGGTATCAGGGGTCGTACTTGATCGGCGTCAAGCGCGTTGTCCAGCAGCACCAGCATTCGCCGGTCGGTCAGCAGCGTCCGGTAGAGGGCGGCGAGGGCATCCACGCCTCTGGGCAGCCGGGAAGAAGTGATGTTGAAGGAACGCAAGAAGTCGTCGAGCACCCGTTCCGCCGCGCCTAGAGAGCCGGCCCTCTGCCCGCCAAGGTTGGCGTAAAGCTGCCCGTCGGGAAAACGGTCGTGTACTTGCTGACCCCAATGCAATGCCAGACTTGACTTGCCGACCCCGCCCAAGCCGCTGAGCACGATGACCCTCGCCCGGCCGGGAGGCTCCCGAGGACCGAAGGCGATTGAGTTGAGCTCTCTGAGCTGTTCATCACGATCGGTGAATGCTGAAACGGGGCCAGGCAACTGACGTGGCGCAGGCAGTTGAAGCTGAGCAGACTTGACAATGTGAACATCCCGGATCCTGGCAGCCTGAACAACATTCTCTGCGGAGCCGGAGAAATCGTTGGCTGTGGACTGGCCCATCGTGTCGTCTCCACAGTCGCGATGGATTGTGAGCGGCGTGCATCTGAAGCTTCTCAAATGTACGGCTCGTGTAGGAGCATGGTGATGCAGTCAACCGCATCGATACCTCAGTACGGGGAGAAGGCCTTGGACACACCCGAAGATCATGAAGAACGGGAGCCGCGCCCGACTGACTCCGCTGATTCAGGGGGCAGCGCTTTGGACCACGCGCTGGCTCGGCGCAGCGATCCAGCCGCGGACGTCGTCATGGGGTTTGCCCACGGAAGCCAATAACTCGTCCCCTCGAGACCCCGGCTAGGTGGCTATGGCCGAAGGAACTTCCGCGACGGGCTGGCCCTACACGGGTTTGCCCGATCTTCGCAATCATGTACCAACGCCGATCCGCGAGTTCGTGCTGAAGATCCAGTCACGATGCAACTTGAACTGTTCCTACTGCTACGTCTACAACTTGGGCGACACGTCCTGGCGGCAGCAGCCCAAGGGCATGGACGAGCGAGTCGTGCAGGCGGCGATGGTCCGCATTGCGGAACACGCTGACACCCATGGTGTCGACCGACTGGCCATAAGCCTGCACGGAGGCGAGCCCCTGCTCGGTGGTGTCAGGCACGTCGTATCGACGGTTGACCAGATACGTGCGATGCTCGGCCCGCAGCCTGCGGATCTGATCATTCAAACCAACGGCGTGCTACTAGACCAGACCATGGCTGAGGCGCTGGCCGAGCGCGGAGTTCGTATTGGCATCAGCCTCGACGGCGACCGATCAGGGAATGACCTAAACCGCCTCTTCAACAACGGCCGGTCAAGCTACGAAGCAGTTCTGACCGCGGTCGCACTGATGTCTCAGCCCCACCTTGCTCCGTGGTTTTCCGGACTGCTCTGTACGATTCAGCTGGACAGGCCTCCGGCAGATATCTGGAGGCATTTCGTAGAACTCGGTGTTCCTAGCGTCGATTTCCTACTTCCGCATGCCACCTGGCAGACTCGGCCGCCCATTCGTGGCGAATTAGGAAGTAGGCCCACGAACAGGTCACCAACCCCCTATGCTGACTGGCTCAGGCCGATTTTCGACACCTGGTTCGACGCGCCGGAACGTCCGATGGGCGTGCGCATGTTTGAGGACTTGATGAATTTAATCCTAGGAGGCACCTCAAGCTATGAAGGTTTCGGCCTAGCGCCGGTAACGCTGGCAATCATCGAAACCGACGGCTCTTATGAACAGGTTGACAGCCTTAAAGCCGCCTACGACGGCGCGGCAGCGACGGGGCTTAACGTTTTTCAACACAGCATCGATGAATTACTGCAGCAACCAGGTATTGCAGCGCGGCAGATTGGTGCGGGCGCGCTATCAGCCGTGTGTCAGTCCTGCGACATTATGACCGTTTGTGGCGGAGGCATGTACGCCCACCGCTACCAGGAAGACACAGGCTTCAAGAACCCTTCCGTTTACTGCCCAGATTTGTACGCCTTGATTGACCACATCCGTTCTCGGCTGGATCAAGCTCTCACCATGCGCGGCACCAGCATCGACGCAGTGCGGGCTGGATAGCAAGGCTCGGCTGAGGAGGCAGGTCGTAGCATCAGCCGCCGAAGTGAACATCTCCTGAAACGTCGCCGCCGGCTTGCAAGAGCTTGCCCACCGTACCCGTATTGACGTTCGTCGCAGCAGATTCAGAGAAGGCCGCAAACCGCTCTAAGGCGTCGGCCTTGTCTGGCCGCTCAGCCAGCATGCCAGCAAGAAATCCCATCCAGTAAGCCTGCATGACCTCAGGTGAGGAGGTGGACTGCTCGTCTCCGCCCGGCAGTGCTAACGCGTACTCGCGTCCCTTGTCGAGCTGCTTCTCGACGCTGCCGACCCGCTCGTCGTCGTGCGCCCATAGCCGTGCAAACGTGGTGCGCACCCCCTTCCACGTATCGCTCAAGATCGCTGTAACCAGAGCTTGCGCTCCCGGGATGAGCAACGTAATCGGATCCATGGCCATCCTCCTTGGTTAGAGATCTTTAATGATCCTAGATCAAGGCGCCCTCCGTTCGTAATACTCACAGGACCTATCGCTTCCCCCATGCCACCCATGTCTCCACGGCTCAACAATTTAGCGGTCACCCACCGAAGAAATCTCCGGCTTCTTGTCAGAAGCTAGAAGAGAAGAAACCACATGGCGCCGTTGCTGCGCCAGCGCTTAACGACAGATTCTCGACCTAACTTGATATGTAACCTGCGGATCAGTCGAAATAGTATTAGCCGCGGCACGAGTCCGGTGGCATCAGCGCCCAGTTCTCGGAGTGCGGCCTGAGCGCTCGACCTATTCACACATCCATGCCACTTCGACGTCCAAGCACAGGGCAAGATCTCAGAAAGGCGCCTCTGAGCTGCTCACTCGGCGGAGCCGCCTGCCGGAATCTTGCCGCCAATTTCTGTGGATCCGCGGCGATGTACACCTACCTGGGCAGCTGCGCCTTCGTCTACGAACGCCGCTTGGGTGCTTCGCCCACGATCTTCGGAGTGTCCTTCGCGGTCAGCGGCATCGTCATGGTCGGGGCCAGCGTGGTGTTCCGCCGCCTCATAGGCCGTAAACCAACCGCCACAGTGCACTACTTCGGAGCGCTGATCTCCGCCGCAGCCAGCGCCGTCCTGCTCGTCGGCAGCACGCTCACG
>CALMAR010000034.1 GCA_937859855.1 uncultured Kineosporia sp. | reverse complement strand
CCGCTGCCCCGGGTCGGCATGCTCGCCGCCCGCCACCTCGAGGCGCGGCTGCCCAGGGACGGCACGCTCGCCATCTCCTGGGGTACCTCGGTCACGGCCGTGGCGGACGGCCTGAGTGACGACCCGTCGCGCCAGGTCCGGACCGTCCAGATGCTCGGAGCGGCCGGTTCACGGCAGCCCGCCATCGACGGGCCGGAACTCGCCCGAACCTTCGCAGCCCGGCTGGGTGGGGAGTACCGGACCCTGAACGCGCCCCTGGTGCTGGACGACGAGGCACTGGTGGACGCCTTACTGCGGCAGCATTCGGTGGCGAGCGTGCTCGCCGAGGCGGCCCAGGCGGACGTCGCCGTGATCGGTCTCGGAGGTATGGCGCCCGAGGTGTCCTCGTTACTGCGGGCCGGTTTCGCCCAGCGCGGGGATCTCGAGGACAGCATCGCCGACGGTGCCGTCGGTGATGCCGGTGGCCACATGCTCGCCGCCGACGGCTCGGTCGTGCAGACCGCTCTGAGCCGCAGGATGCTGCGCCTGGACGAGCAGTCGCTGCGCGACATCCCTGAGGTGGTTGCCGTGGCGGTCGGGCCGGCCAAGGTGCAGATCATGCGAGCCGCCCTGCGCAGCGGCATCGTCGACGTCGTCGTCACCGACGCCCCGACCATGGAAGCCGTGCTCCACGATGACCGGGGTTCTGCTCCGGCGACCCTCGACAGGAAGCGGGGAACGCCATGAAAGCTGCGGTCTACGAGGGCGAGGGCCGGGTGTCGGTGCGGGACCTGCCCCTGCCTGCTCTGCTCGAGGCGCAGGTCCGGGTGCGGATCGAGTCGGACACCATCTGCGGCACCGACCTGCGGATCGCCAGCGGAGCCAAGTCGAAGGGGGTGACCCCGCCGGTGGTGCTCGGCCACGAGGTGGCCGGTACCGTCGTGGAGGTCGGCGACGCCGTGACCGGGTACCGGATCGGAGACCGGGTCGGCATGTCCCCCGAACTGGCGTGCGGGCACTGTTACGCCTGTCAGCGGGGTTTCTTCAACCTCTGTCGCAACGCCCACGTCCTCGGTCACGACCTGGACGGCGGGCTGACGGACTTCCTCACGGTAGGTGCGGCCGCCGTGGCGGCCGGAAACCTGGTGGTCACCGATCCCCGGGTGCCCTTCGAGCACATCTCACTGGCCGAGCCGCTGTCCTGCGTGCTGCACGCGCAGCGGATGCTTGCGATCGACCCGGACGACACGGTGCTGGTGATCGGGGGCGGTGCGATCGGGCTCCTGCACGCTCAGCTCGCCAGGGTCTTCGGCGCCCGGCAGGTGATCGTCAGCGAGCCTGTCGGCCTCCGGCGCGAGATCGCGTCGCGGCTGGGGGCCGACCACGTCGTCGATCCCACCGAAGAGGACCTGCTCGCCCTGGTCCGGTCGGTCACCGGCCAGGCCGGGGCCGATGTGACCGTGGTCTGCATCGGCGTACCCGCATTGGTGGACCAGGCCCTCGAGGCGACCCGGCCGCGCGGCCGGGTCAGCCTGTTCGCCGGTTTCCCTTCAAGCTCGGCGGCGGCGATCGACCCTAACCGCATCCACTACGGCGAGCTCATCGTGACCGGCAGTTCCAACTCGACTGTGCAGGAGTACGCCGCCGCCGTCCGGCTGATCGAGCAGGGGCGGGTCGACGTCGGCTCCCTGGTCACGCACCGGTTCCCGCTGGAGGAGATCTCGCAGGCGCTGAAGGCGGCCGCCTCGCCGGACGCGATCAAGGTCGCCGTCCTGCCTCACGGCTGAACACCGCCTGGCGCCCGCGGCGCGGGACGACAGGGACAAACAGGGGACCAGGAGGTTCAGACCACCCGCAGGTTGCCGCCGTCGACCGGGATCTGCGCACCGGTCGTGCGGGAGAAGCGGTCGCTGAGCAGCAGGCAGACCGCCTCGCTGACGTCGTCCAATCGGACGTCGACCCCGAGAAGCGTGCTGCGCTTGTACTCCTCGACGGTCTTGCCGTAACGCCGCGCTGACGCCTCCAGCGCGTCCTTGGTCCACAGGCCGGTGGCGAAGACGGCGTCCGGGTGGACGATGTTCACGCGGATGCCCTCCGGCGCCAGCTCGAGCGCCGCCACCCGCCCCAGCTGGGTGAGACCGGCCTTGGCGGCCGAGTAGGCGGCGGCACCCGGGCCCGGCGCCGCCACGTTCCTGGAGCCGACGATCACGATCGAGCCTGGCCCGCTGCCGCGCATGGAGGACAGCACCTCCTTCATCACCACCAGGTGGCTGGTGAGGTTCACCCGCAGGCTGCGCTCGAACGTCTCAATGTCCAGGTCGACGATGTGCTGGCCAGCGCTGAAGATGCCCGCGTTCGAGACCAGCAGGTCGATGCGCGCCACGGTGGACAGGAACCCGGTGATGGCGAGCCGGACCGCTTCTGGGTCGGTGACGTCGGTGACCACACCGGTCCACAGGTCGTCGCCCGACGCGCTCGTCACCTGTTCGGCGAGGTCGAGGCCGAGCACCCGTGCCCCCCGGGCCATCAGCGCCTCCGAGACGGCCAGACCGATCCCGCCCGCCGCACCCGTGACGACGGCGGCGCGGCCCGCGAACTCGGCTGTGGCTCCGTTCACGCCGCACGACCCAGCTCGTGGTAGACGTCGTAGGCGTCGTCCACGGACAGGCCGTCGTGCACGATGGCCGACACGGCTCGGATCATCGCGGCCGGGGCGTCACTCTGAAAGATGTTGCGGCCCATGTCGACCCCGAGGGCGCCCTCGTCGACGCACCGGCGGGTCATCTCCAGCGCCTCGCGCTCCGGCAGCTTCTTGCCGCCAGCCACCACCAGCGGCACCGGGCAACCGGCCGCGACCGAGCCGAAGCCATCGGCGACGTAGTAGCACTTCACGAACCCGGCGCCCAGTTCCGCGGCGATCCGGGTGGCCAGCCTGAAGTACCGCGCGTCCCGCACCATGTCGCGGCCGACGGCCACGACCGCCATCACCGGGATGCCGACTCTCAGCCCTGCGTCGACCAGGGTGGTCAGGTTCCTGATCGACTGCGTCTCCCGCTCGGTGCCCACGAATATCTGCACCGCCAGCGCCGATGCGTTGATCCGGACCGCGTCGTCGGCGTCCATGGCGACACGCTCGTCGGACAGGTCGCCCAGGACGCTGGGCCCGCCGCTCGCCCGCACGACGATGGGCTTGCCGGTGTCGGGCCCTACCGTGCTGCGGATCGCCCCGCGGGTCGCCATCAGTGCGTCCGCATGCGGAATCAGCGGTGGCAGCGCGAGATCGAGGCGCTCAAGGCCGGTGGTCGGCCCCTGGAAGTATCCGTGGTCCACCGCCAGCATCACCGTGCGGCCGGTGTCGGGCCGGAAGATCCTGGACAGGCGGTTCTTCAGGCCCCAGTCGTAACCGGCGCCGCCTTTCAGGAAGAAGCCCGGGGTCTGAACTGGCACGTCCTCGTGGTACTGCTTGGTGGGGGTGAAGTCCTGCTCGGGCACGGGAAGTCCTCTCTGTGTCGTCCGGGTCACTTCGTGAGCGGCTCACGCACCGGGTCGTCCTTGTAGACTTCGGCCGCGTTGTCCTTGGTCACCAGGATCGGTGTCAGCAGGTCCGTCGGCACCGAGATCGCCCCGTTGTCGGTGCTGCCGTTCGTCTGCGCCTGCTTGCCTTCGCTGAGGGCCTTCACCATGTCCACCGAGGCGGTCACCTGCTTCAGGGTGGCTTTGTCGATGGTGCTGTACTGCGTCCCCTCGGCGATCAGCTTCACACTGTCGGGGTCGGAGTCCTGGCCGGTGATCGGTGGGTAGTAGCCCTTCGCCCGCTTCACCGTGGTGAGCAGGGCCCGGGCGATCGTGTCGTTCGGTGACAGGATGCCGTCGAGCCTGGCCGAGGAGTACTTAGCGGTCAGGATCGAGCTCATCCGGCTCGCCGCGTTGTTCGGCAGCCAGCCCTGCGTCGCCACCTTCTGGAAGGTGGTCTGACCGGAAGCGACCTTCAGCGTGCCGTCGTCGATCTTCGGTTGCAGCACCTTCATCGCGCCGTCGAAGAAGACCTTGGCGTTGGAGTCGTCGGGGGACCCGGCGAAGAGTTCGACGTTGTACGGCTTGGAGTGACCGGCCTGAGCGGCCAGCCCCTGGAGCAGGCTCTGGCCCTGCAGCTCCCCGACCTTCTCGGGGTTGAAGGTGACCCAGTAGTCGACGTTCTTGGTGTTGGTCACGAGCCGGTCATAGGAGATCACCGGAATCCCCTTCGACTTGGCCTGGGCGAGCTGGTTGCCCAGCTGCGAGCCGTCGATGGCGCCGACGATGAGCACCTTGGCTCCGCGGGAGATGAGCGCCGAGATCTGGCTCTGCTGCTCGGCGACGCCGGAGTTCGCGAACTGCACCTGGCTCTTGAACCCGGCGGCGCTCAACATCTTCGGGAACAACCCCTGGGCATCGACCCAGTTCTGGCTGGTCTTCTGCGGCAGGGCGACACCGATCAGGCTGCCCTTGGGGAAGCCGGTGGCGGACCCGGACGACGAGGCCGTCGTGTCACCGGAGCGCTGGCTGCATCCGGTGATGGCGAGTGCCGCCACCGCCAGAGCTGAGCCGACGGCAAGGATTCGGGGAATTCTCGGGCGCATGGCTTTCCTATCTGTCGTTCGTCATCGCTGACGAGTTGGGCAGGGCGGAGGATGTGGCGCCCGCCGGACGGTCTGCGGGCTCGGTGTGCGGGCCGATCGCGGATGACGGCCGTGCGGGATCGGTCTCGGCGCCGGGGGCCGGATGCTGGTCGTCGTCGAGCGGGGCGCCCTGGCCGGCGCCACGGCGCAGGCCGTCCAGGAGCAGGCCGATGATTGAGGGCCGGCCCTGGCCCTTGTGATAGACGTCGATGGCCACGGCTCCGAGCAGCACCAGGCCCTTGATCACCGCCGTGGTGCTCACCTCGACGCCGAGCAGCTGCAACCCCTTGTTCAGCACGGCGATCACCAGACCGCCGACCACGGAGTTCGTCACCGTGCCGATCCCGCCGGAAACCGCTGCCCCTCCGATGAACACCGCTGCGATCGTGTCCAGCTCCCACCCCGTGCCGTCCGCCGGACCGGACGCGCCGGCGTGACCGACGAAGACGATCGCCGCGACCGCCGCGAGCAGGCCCATGTTGAGCATCACGAAGAAGTCGATGCGGCGGACGTTGATACCGGTCAGCTCGGCCGCCGAGCGGTTACCGCCGACCGCGTACACGTGCCGGCCCAGCGGTGTCCTGGCGGCCAGGAAGCCGTAGGCGATGACCAGGACCAGCAGGATGATGCCGGGGACGGGGAAGGACTTGCCGATCGGCCCCGAGGCGAACAGGTAGGTCGCGATCAGCGTCGCCAGGCTGAGCAGTACGACCTTGGTGACGCTGGCCCACAGCGGACGCAGCGGAGCCCCGAGGCGGTGGGCGTTGCGGCGGCTGCGTACCTCCAGCACGATGATCAGCGCCACACCCGCGAGACCCAGCAGCACGGTCGGATTGTTGAAGCCGGTGTCCGGGCCGATGTCGGGCAGCGAACCATTGCCGAGGGAGACGATGCTGTCGGGCACTGGCACCGTCGAGGACTGGCCGTAGATCTGGTTCAGGCCCCTGAAGATCAGCATTCCGGCCAGCGTGACGATGAAGGCGGGGACCCCGACCACGGCGACCCAAAAGCCTTGCCAGGCACCGATGGCCAGCCCCAGCAGCAGCCCCGCGAGCACGGCGAGCGGCCAGGGCAGGTGGTGCTGGGCGATCAGCTGCGCCACGACGATGCCGGTGAGGGCGGCGATCGAGCCGACGGACAGGTCGATGTGGCCGGCGATGATGACCAGCGCCATGCCTACGGCGAGGATGAGCACGTACGCGTTCTCGCTGACAATGTTGATCACGTTGTCGGGGGTCAGCTCGATCCCGCCGGTCAGCACCTGGAACAACAGCAGCAGGAAGACCAGTGCGATGGTCATCCCGAACTGGCGCAGGTTGTTCGAGATCGTGCCGGAAATCTGCTTGGACAGCTCGCTCATGCCGGTCGGTCCCTCCGGTTCATCGTCATCAGCCGCATCAGGCTTTCCGGTTCGGCCTCGTCCGCTTCGAGCACGCCGGTGATGCGGCCCTCGCAGATGGCGTAGATCCGGTCGCAGAGGCCGAGCAGCTCGGGCAGTTCCGAGGAGATCAGGACCACGCCTTTGCCCCGGGCCGCGATGCCCTGGATCACGCCGTAGATCTCGTATTTCGCGCCGACGTCGATGCCTCGCGTCGGCTCGTCCAGGATCAGCAGGTCGGACTCGGTGAAGAGCCACTTGGCCAGCACGACTTTCTGCTGGTTGCCACCGGACAGCTGGCGCACTCCCTGCTCGACGCTGGTGGCCTTGGTGTGGAGGTTCTGGCGGTAACCCTCGGCGACCACGAAGGCCTGGTCGTCGTCGATGACGTGATGGCGGGTGATCCGGGGCAACCCAGCGGAGACGGTGGTGTCCTTGACGGTGTCGAGCAGGTTCAGGCCCAGGCTCTTGCGGTCTTCCGAGACATAGGCGAGACCGGCGCGGACTGCCTGACGAACGGTTCGCGGGGCGATCTCGCGGCCGTCCTTCACCATCCGGCCGGCCGCGAACGTGCCGTAGGAGCGGCCGAAGATGCTACGGGCCAGTTCGGTGCGACCAGCGCCGACCAGGCCGGCGAACCCGACGATCTCGCCGCGGCGGACGAAGAAGGACTCGTGGTCGCAGACGAGTCGTTCGGGGACGTCGGGATGTCGCACCGTCCACCCCTCGACGGAGAAGAACGGTTCGCCGATCGTCCGCGCACGCTGGGGAAACCGGTGGTCGAGGGTCCGGCCCACCATGGCCCGGATGATGCGGTCCTCGTCGACGCCATCGGCGTCCACCGACAGGGTCTCGACCGTCCGGCCGTCCCGCAGGATCGTCACGCTGTCAGCGACCTGCTCGATCTCGTTCAGCTTGTGCGAGATGAGCAGGCAGGTGAGCCCGCGGTCGCGCAGACCGGTGATCAGGTCGAGCAGGTGCTGGGAGTCGCGCTCGTTCAGCGAAGCCGTCGGCTCGTCCAGGATCAGCAGGCGCGCATTCTTGTGCAGCGCCTTGGCGATCTCGACCAGCTGCTGCTTGCCGACACCGAGGGTCTTGATCGGCGCGGTCGGCTCCTCGCTGAGCCCGACCTGCTCCAGCACCCTGGTGGCGGTGACGTAGGCCGTACCCCAGTCGATCACGCCGCGTCTGGTGGTCTCGTTGCCGAGGAACAGGTTCTCCATCACCGAGAGCTCCGGGACCAGGGCGAGCTCCTGATGGATGATCGCTATGCCCGCGGCTTCGCTCTGCCTGACGTCGCTGAAGCGCACGGGCCGGCCGCGCAGGAGAATCTCGCCCTGGTAAGTCCCGGACGGGATGATCCCGCAGAGGATCTTCATCAAGGTCGACTTGCCGGCACCGTTCTCTCCGCAGATGGCGTGGACCTCACCGCGGCGAACCGCGATCGAGACATCGGACAGCGCGGTGACTCCGGCGAAACGCTTCGAGATGTTCCGCATCTCCAGCTCATACACCGCGTCGGCACCGTCATCGTCGACGAGCATCGAATCGCCTCCGTCATTGCTGCACATATGTGCATATGACTGAAAATCCGTGCATGGGGATATTAGGAGCCGTTCTGCCAAGGCACAAGGGGTTTCGGTCAAACGGGGGCAGCTGAATAACTCGATCGTTATGAACGCGCGGATCGGGCGTGGCCGAGCTGCTGGCTCAGCCGCGGTCAGGGTGGGACGACACCGGTGCTCAGCCAGAACGGCGCACGGTCGCTTCGGCGCCCTGCAGTGACGGGTGCTCGCAGATGTGGGGCGTTCCGCAGGGATCCCGCACAACCACTCGTTTACCGGGCTGTGCCTTGGGGGCTCTTAACGAAGGCGCAGGGATCATTCAGCCTCATCCCAGGAACGGATCGGATGGTCTGAGGACGGGTGCTCAGCAAGGGTGCCTCTGCTGCTGGAGGCATCGCGATGAAGGCGGACACCATGGCTTCTGTGGCCGTGTGGCCCGGGCCCAGTCCGGCTGGAGAGAGTTCGTCCCCGAGCCGTCCAGCGCGCCGGATTCCGCTCTGGTGGCGGGACGCCGCCGGATCGCTCAGCTGGGCCAGCGGCCTGATCGTGGTCGCGCTCTGGGTCGCCGACGGTGGCCTGCAAGGCATCGATGGCCTCGGTAGCGGGCTGGACAGTCTGGGCCGGCTGACCGGTCTGATCGCCGCTGATCTGCTGCTGATCCAGGTGCTGCTGATGGCGCGGATTCCCATCATCGAGCGGTCGTACGGCCAGGACGAACTGGTTCGCCGTCACCGGCTGGTGGGCTTCACGTCGTTCTCGCTGATGCTGGCTCACATCGCGCTGATCTGCCTGGGTTACGCCGTCGACGTCCATCTGAATGTCGTTGTCGAGACGTGGAAGCTGGTCGTCGGCTATCCCGGAATGCTGCTCGCCACTGCGGGTTCCGGGCTGCTGGTGATGGTGGCAGTGACCAGCGTCAAGCGAGCTCGGAGGCGGTTGCGGTACGAGTCCTGGCATCTGCTGCACCTTTACGCGTATCTCGGAGCCGGGCTGGCGCTGCCCCACCAGCTGTGGACCGGCCAGGAGTTCCTCGATCACCACCTGGCCACCGTGTACTGGTGGACATTGTGGGCGGCCGCAGCTGGATCGATGCTGATCTGGCGCCTGATTGTTCCACTGCGCCGCAGCATCTTTCACGACCTGCGAGTGATGACCGCAGTGCCCGAAGGGCCGGGGGTCGTGTCGATCTGGATGCGCGGCCGGCACCTGGACCGGTTGCGAGCCGAGGCTGGGCAGTTCTTCACCTGGCGCTTCCTGTCCGGCTCCGGCTGGACCCGCGGGCATCCGTATTCACTGTCCGCGGCGCCGTCCGCCCATCATCTCCGCATTACGGTCAAGGACCTGGGAGACGGATCCGGCAATCTGGCTGCGCTGCCTGCTGGCACCCGGGTTCTCATCGAAGGTCCCTTCGGCCGGCTGCACGACGGCGTTCGCACCCGGCGCCGGGTCACCCTGCTAGCCGGTGGGATAGGGGTGACCCCGCTGCGGGCGTTGCTGGAAGCCATGCCGCAGAAGCCGGGTGACGTCACACTGATCTACCGGGCGCACAGTGAACCGGAGCTGATCCTCAGGGGCGAACTCGATCGGCTGGCTAACAGCAACGGAGCCCGCGTCTTCTATGTGACCGGCCCGCGTGCGCTGGACCGCCCGTCCTGGCTGCCGTCGTCGGCCTCGCATCTCAGCGACGTGGAGGCCCTGCGCCAGCTGCTGCCCGATCTGGCCGAGCAGGACGTGTACATCTGCGGCGCGCCAGCGTGGATGGAGGCTGCCGCAGCCGCGGTCCTGGAAGCAGGCGTGCCCAAGACCCGTATCCACCAGGAACGCTTTACCTGGTAGCGCGCTTTTCCGAATCCCTCTGTCAAGCAAGGAAGATGTCCATGCGCCGGATAGTCGTCGGGCTGATGAGCACGATCAGCGCGCTGGTTCTGCTGTTCAGTTACCACACCAGCCTCCGCTCCACGTCGAGCGCGTCTACCGCGGCCAGCGCCCAGCCTGCGACCAGTCCAGAGCCAGCGACCGGCAGTTCCGCGGCGGGCGGCAGTTCCTCGTCGGACGGTGACGGATCGTTCACGGGGCCGGAGGTCAATACCCAGTGGGGAGTGGTCCAGGTCCAGATCACCGTCGCATCCGGGAAGATCACCCGAGCTCAGGCTGTCCAGTTCCCGCAGAACAATCCCCGGGACCAGGAGATCAATTCATACGCCGTCCCGCAGCTGAACTCCGAGGTGGTGGCGACGCAGAGCGCGTCCATCGACGCCGTGTCCGGCGCGACGGTGACCAGCGACGGCTACATCCAGTCGCTGCAGTCCGCCGTAGACAAGGCAAACCTGTGAGAACGCCGACCGACCTGCCGGCCCCGCCCGATCGCGGCGCCGCAGTGCCGTTCACCGTCCAGCCCCGAAGGGCTTTTGCCGAGCAGGTGATGGGCCTGCCGGTCAGCCTCCATGTGCGCGGTCCTCAGGCCCGGGGCAGCGCCACTGCGCACGCGGTGGCCGCCTTCTACCAGCGGCTGCGCGCCGATGACGCCATGTTCAGCCCCTGGCGGGTGGGTAGCGCGGTGAGCCGGATCCGGCGCGGGCAACTCGCCCTGCCCGATGCCCCGCAGCTGGTACAGGAGGTGGCCCAGCTGTGCGCCCAGGCCCGGGAACGGACCGGCGGGGCCTTCGACGCGTGGCGCCCGGACCCGCATGGACGGCGTAGCTTCGATCCGACCGGCCTGGTCAAGGGCTGGTCGGTGGAACGATCCTTCCAGCACCTGGCCAGTGATCTTGGACGACTCGGGCCGCACGACCTGCTGGCCTGCGCCGGTGGTGACATCGTCATGAAGTGTTCCCGCACCGACACCCCAGACTGGGTGATCGGGATCGAGAATCCCCGCGACACAAGCAGTCTGGTCACCACGTTGACGATGCGCTCCGGCGGCGTGGCCACCTCGGGAACCGCGGCGCGGGGCGAGCACATCCTCGACCCCCGGTCGGGAGCGCGCCCGGCGACGACGTTGTCCGCCAGCGTAATCGGCCCCACCCTGACCTGGTCCGACGTCTACGCCACCGCAGTGTTCGTGGACGGCGATCGAGCAGCAGGCTGGTTGTCCAGCCAACCGGGCTATGCCGCTGTGCTGGTCACCGGTGACGGCGTGGTTCGGCCGCTTGTCTCCAGTAAGGCACTGAGAAAGTTCTGAACTGCAGTGGCTACCGATCATTCTGATGTGACAGGTAGCCCTCAGACCTCACCCATTAGCCGGTCATCATCAAGGCATCTCATGGTTCCTACATTTACTCGTATGGGAGCAGGAGGCGTCTACTCGGCCGCAACGATCGTCTTGGCAGCGGGATGGTCGTGGCCGGCGCCTCGATCCTCGCGGCCGGGGTCGCGTTCACCGGTTTCAACTCCGCGATGATGGGCTCTTCATCGAGCGGTCTGCGCACGGTCACGGTGGCCTATCTGACCTCAGCCGCAACGAGCGTCGCGACCTCGGTGAACGCGGCGGTGGTCGACATCGTCACACGGAGAAGTATCAGAACGGGACCGCCACAGGCACGGGGATGATCTTGACCAGCACAGGCGAGATCCTGACCTGACCACGGGTGACGTGATCACAGCCATCAACGGTCAGTCTGTGGACGACGCCTCGACCCTGACAGCGTGATGGCCCGCACCAGGCCGGGCCCGAGGATCACTGTGGACTGGACCGGCAGCACCGGCCAGACCCACACCGCGCAGGCGATCTTGGCCGCCGCCCCCGCCGATTGACGTCGGCGTATCGTCCTGTCGCTCGGCGTCGAAGCGTGCTGCGGGGACCACCGGTCCGCCGGGGACCGGCAGATCATGTGCGGTCGCGTCCGGCGAGGTAGGAATGGACCGCGGAGATGACCACGGAGCCCTCGCCAACGGCCGAGGCGACGCGTTTGACGGAGTCCGCCCGTACGTCCCCGACCGCGAACAGGCCAGGTGCGGAGGTCGCGTAGCCGTCATGGGTGACGACGAAGCCCTTGTCATCGAGTTCGACGCCTGCGTCCAGCAGCGCGCTGGTGCAGGGTTTCGCCCCGATCAGCACGAACACAGCAGCCGCATCGAGGCGCACGTCACGATCCTTGGCCTGGTCGTGCCACGTCACCCCGGTGAGCCGGTCGTCGCCGTGAACCCCGGACAGCTCCGAGCGCGGGTGGATGGTGATGCGGTCATGGTGGGCGAGGCGCTGCGCCAGGTAGTTCGACATGGTGACCCGGATGTCGTCACGACGGATCAGGACGTGGACTCTGTTCGCCCGCCGGGCGAGGAACAGGGCGGCCTGGCCGGCGGAGTTCGCGCCTCCGACGACTACCGCGTTCCGCCCAGCCACCAGCGGAGCCTCGAGCTGACCCGCGGCATAGTAGACGCCGCGCCCTTCCAGGCGGCCCAGGCCGGGCAGCTCCAGGCGGCGGTACCGGACGCCGCTGGCGACGACCACGGCCGGGGCCAGGACGTCGAGCTCGTCGTCGAGCCTGACCCGGAAGGCGCCGCCGGCGTCCCGCGTCACGGCGGTGACAGCGCGGGGCGACGCCAGCCGTGCCCCGAACTTGACGGCCTGCAGCATCGCCGACCGGGCCAGCTCGCTCCCGGTAACGCCCTGGGGAAAGCCGAGGTAGTTCTCGATCCGCGATGAGCTGCCTGCCTGGCCGCCGATGGCGACATCCTCGACGACCACCACGTCCAGGCCCTCCGAGGCGCCATACACGGCCGCAGCCAGCCCCGCCGGTCCGGCCCCCACCACCAGCAAGTCGCAATGGGAGCCGTCGGAGACGCTCCACAGGTCGATCCCGAGCGCAGTCGCCAGGTCGCGGCTGGTCGGAGCGGCGAGTACCCGGCGCTCTCCGGTGACGACGGCCGCGCCGGACTCGGGCAGCTCGCAGGTCTGCGCAAGCTCAGCCCAGCCGCCGGTGTCGGATCGAAGGACCGTCCGGTAAGGGATCTGGTTGCGTTCGGCGAAGTCCCGCAGCCTGTGCAGATCCTGGTCCTCGTCACCGGCCAGCACCAGGCCGCCCTCGCCCAGCCGCTTCAGCAACCGCCGCCGGGCGTCCAGCGCCGAGAGCAGTACGTCGCTGAACTCGGCCGAGGTTTCCACGAGCCGGCGCAATTTCTGCGCAGGGACTCGTAACAGCGATGTGTTCTCCATCGCTATACCGGGCAGGAACGCCCGCTGTCCCATCAGCATCCCCAGCTCGCCAACGAAGTCGCCTTCCTCGATCACGAAGACGACTCTGTTAACGCGCCGGTCGACAAGTTGAACCCCGCCGCTCAGCACGAGGTTCAAGTCGTAGGGGTCGCCCGCTTCCCACAGGATTTGGCCCCCATCGGGGTGAAGCACCTCACCGGCGGACCGCAGCAGCTCCAGCACGCTGTCGCTGAACACCGGCCAGGCCGAGGCATCGACCCCACCCTTGCGATGGGACGAATAGATGGTCCCCTCGTCGTACCTGGGCAGCCCGCCGGTCACCCCGGAATAGTAATAAAGCTTCAGGTCGAGTCCGGCGGCACGCTCAGTGGGTTGCGACCCCGGCCCAGGATTAGCCCTTGTCTGGGTCCACTCACTGGCGCAGGCAAGACCTGAGAGAGATCCAGCGCACGCGGACGGAACTCCGGGGGCTCATTCCCGGGTATCAGCCAGTGAGCTTGTAGACGGTGCTTCCACCGACGGTGGTGGCGGTGTAGTGAGCGGCGACCCAGCTGGCAATCTGGCTGGCGCTGCCACTGCCGCCCCCTGGTCCGCCGCCCATTCCGCCGGTCTCTGCGATGTAGCAGGAGATGTCGCCGGCCGCGACCCAGGCTTGGAACTGGGCCAGGGTGGGAGCGTTGTCGCTGCCGGTGAAGCCGCCGATGGCCATCACCGCGCGGCCACTGCTGATCTGAAGGGAGGCCGCGCTCTGGGATCCGGTGGTGGCGGCCGCCCACCGAGTGCTGGTCCCGGCGAGCAGGGTGATCAGCGCGGTGTTGCTTGAGGATGATCCGCCCATGCCAGAGGTGGCGCCCATCCCGGAGGACGCCGGTCCGGCCGAGGGAATGCTGCCGGCGTGGGCGTGGCTGGCGGTGGAGACGGCGTATGCGGCCGAACCACCGATCCCCGACAGGAGGGCGGCCAGCAGAGCGACGAGCGCGAGCTTGCCCAGCAGCTCGCGGAACAGCAACCCGAGGACAGCCAGGGTTGCTAGCACTACGACGCTGTAGGTGATCTCGCGGTGCCAGGCGCCGAGCAGGTGGGCGTCCCAGACGGCAGTGGTCTCGATCATGATCGCGGCCACGATCTTGGCGGTCCAGGTGGCTCGGCGCTGCCAGAGCAGATGAGCGCTCACCGCGAGGACGGCGGCGATCTGCGGGGCCATGGCGATCGTGTAGTAGGGGTGGATCGTGCCCTGCATGTAGCTGAAAACGAGCCCGGTGACCAGCAGGCCGCCGCCGAAGGCGATCAGAGCTGCGCGGCTGAGATCGGTGCGGGGCCGCCGCCAGGCGCCCGCGAACCCGCCCCCGAGGCCGATCAGGGCGGCTGGCAGCAGCCAGGAGATCTCCAGGCCCATTTCGCTGGAAAACAGCCGGGTCAGGCCGGTAGCGCCGCCGAAGCTGCTGCCGGCAGCGCCGCCCGCGCCGCCGCCGCTGCCGCCGTTGCCGCCGTTGCCGTTGCCGCCCAGTAGCCTGCCGAATCCGTTGTAGCCGAGCGCCAGTTCCAGCAGGCTGTTGTTGGTCGAGCCGCCGATGTAGGGGCGGCTGGACGCCGGCCAGAGATCGACCAAGGCGATGTACCAGGCCGCTCCCGCGAACATCGTCGCCACGCCCCCGGCCAGATGCAGCATGCGGCGGCCGAGTCCGACTGGAGCGGCCAGCAGGTAAGCGGCACCCAGGGCCGGGACGACGAGCAGAGCCTGACCCATCTTGGTGATGAATCCCAGTCCGATCAGGAGCCCGGCGAAGGCGAACCAGCGCCCGCGGCCGGCCTGCACGGCGCGGACCACGCAGTAAGCCGCGGCGGTCAGCAACAGGGTGAGCATGGCGTCGGGGTTGTTGAACCGGAACATCAGAACCGCCGCCGGGGTAAGGGCCAGCACCATTCCCGCGAGCAGGCCGTAGATCGGGGTGGTGACCCGGCGGACGGCGGCATACAACAACCAGACTGCCGCCACGCCCTCCAGAGCCTGAGGCACGAGCATGCTCCAGGTGCTGAAACCGAAGATCCGGCCGACGATTTCCATCGGCCACAGGGAGAGCGGAGGCTTGTCCACCGTGATGGCGTTACCGGCGTCCGAGCTGCCGAACAGCATCGCCTTCCAGCTCTGCGTGCCCGCCTGCACGGCGGCGGCGTAGAAACTGTTCCCGCTGCTGGCGCCGAGATTCCACAGATAGAGAACGGCGGTGGTGACCAGCAGGCCCAGCACGGCGGGGCGGACCCAAGCCGGATCCTTCACCGGTGCAACCGGTTCCACGATGGACGCAGGAGGAACGGCGAGGCGGCGTTCCGGGGCCAAAGTCGTCATGCCGTCACCGTGAACCGGCCGGGTGACTGAGAACTGGATGTGACCTGAGGATTTCTTGTGACGCGCAGCCTGCGCTCTGGTGGCACAGGAGCCCGCCAGCCGGCGCTCAGCGCCGCTCCAGAACGTCCAGGCACCGTGATCACAACGGAGCGCCACCCAGGCGCCCGAATGAAGCACTGGAGCAGACAAGATGAGCATCACCTCGACTGATCCCGCGCCGGATCAATCGCGCGACGAGCTCGCGCCTGAGACTGAGAACCGGCTATCAGCAGAGCGTTCCGCGCTATCGACAACGAAAAGTAAGGTTGCTGCTGGATTCTTGGCGGTGGCGCTGCTGGTCACCGGCGGCTTCGCCCTGACCCACCTCGGCGGCCCGGCCACCTCCGCATCGAACGTCGCGGCCGGAGGCCCGGGCGGTGGCGGCCCCGGAGGCGCCGCGAACGGGAGCTTCACTCCACCCGGCCAGGGAACCATCGCGGCGGTCTCGGCCTCGTCGATCACCGTGAAGACCAGCAACGGCACCCAGACCTACAAGGTCACCAGCGCCACCGAAATCCAAAACAACGGCGCCACCGCAAGAACCACCAGCCTCACCGTCGGCGAAAGGGTGGTCGTCTTCGCCGGAACGCCTCCGAACTCGGCGGCGACCGTCTCCGCGGACACCGCCAACCGGATCATGGCCGGATCCTCTGCGACCGCTAGACCCAGCGGCGCTGGACTCCCCGGCGCACAGACCGGTGCCGTCCCATCGGCCTCTTCGGGAACCACAGCACTTCCGGCTGGATAATTGAGCATGGATGGTCCGGCGAAACCGTGTTCGCCGGACGAGCGACAAGGCGCTTTCAAGTTCTCCCCGGTCGGTCATCCGGATGGCCTGACCGGGAAGGGCCGGGTCGGCGGACGCGCCGATGGCAACCTGGCCGACCTGGTCGGCGGTGACCCAGCCCGGTTCGCCAGGGGTCAGACGGGTACTGACCGGCCCGAGGATCAGGGCGAACGCCCGCTGCCCGGCGTCCACTTCGGAGACCGGGACCTGCTGCATCATGAGCACGGCGGCCTGTTCCATGCTGACGAGTCCTCTGCTGGGAACGGGCCAGGACGCCGACGCACCGACGATCACGGTGTAGGTGCCACCTTCGGTCAGCCCTGGAACGGCTGCTCGTGCGATGGCCATATGAGCAGTGATCAGCCCGACGAACGCGCTGTCCCAATCGGATTCGTCGATCTCCCAGAGACGCTTGCCGGCCCAGCACCCCCCGATCGGGGCTACCACGTCGTCCATGCCGCCCAGATTGGCCACCCTCTGGGGTGCGGGTGGGGACCACGACGTCGGCGCCGGTGGTGAGGGCGAGTCATGCTCAGCAGCCGGCCTGAACCTCCGCGAAACGGCCGGGGTCATGACGCGGCTGAACCGGCCAGACCTCCAAGGTCGTCCCCACATTCGCGCCCCGGGCGGAGCCATCTGTCCGGAGGTGAAGCCGGCTCTACGGGAGTCCAGGCTGATGGCCCTGCGGGCGCAGGGCGTCCAATGATGCATTGAGGACAGGTTCCCTGAAAGGGGGGTCACCTGGGATATTCGCGATCGAGGCGATGAGCGCGAGGATCTGCTCAGGGGTGAGGTCGGCGCGTAATTCACCTGATTCGCGAGCCGCTTTCACCAGAGGACTGGCTACGGCCACGATGCGCGCGAAGCCGGTACCGAATATCGGGCTGTCCCTGTCGGTATGTTCGAGCAGTTCGCTGGCCAGGACTCGCTTGCTGGTGAAGTAGGCATAGAAGCGACGCAGCCACGCTTCGAGTCTTGCTCCAGCGGTGGCGCCCTCACCGGTTGCGGCCGCCCGGCAGATGGCGGCGATTTCCTCGCGGTACAGCGCCTCGAGCAGAGTGCGCCGGTCGGCGAAGTTTCGATACAGGGTCGCTGAGCCGATGCCGGCCCGGCGAGCGATTTCCGCCATGGACACGTCGGCGCCAGGGTCAGCGAACGCAGCCTGCGCCGCGGTCAGGATCTTTTCGCGGTTACGTTGCGCATCGATTCTGCGGGCCGCTGGCTCCACCGCCGGTTCGGGTTGCGTCACGTCTCCCGCCTCACATTGACGCGCCGGTCCAGGCCCAGCCTGGACAAGTGGGGAGGGTGTCCGTATCGTCGATGTGGGCACCCCCTCCGTTTGAAGCCTATCCGGCGAACGCCATGTAGCGACGCTCGATCGTCGCGAACCCCGCGAAGGAGACCAGCGATGGCTGAAACGCAGCTCGGTGCTCGCGCCAGCGACGCCGGCCAATCGTTCCTCTCCACGCGCGGCCCGGATTGGTGGGGCGGGATCCATGCCGTCGGCACGATCCCGCCGCGTACGGCCCTCGGCGTTGACGCCACGAGCTGGTCCTCAGCACGCGACGCGCTCATCCGCGAGCCGGGCCCGGCAGGGCGGCTGGACTCCAGATGAGCGCCGGTGCTGCGACCCCCGCTGTGTCGTTCGGGCTGATGACCGCTCAGCAGCAGGTTGACTACCCGGAGCTACTGCGCGTCTGGCAGGACGCCGACGCGTTTCCGCAGATCGAGCACGCGTGGCTGTTCGACCACTTGTTGCCGATAGGCGGCGACCGCCTCGGTCCGATCCTCGAGGGCTGGACGCTGCTGGCGGCGCTGGCCGCTCAGACCCGGCGGCTGCGCCTGGGCCTGCTCGTCACGTCCAATCGCTTACGGCCACCCGCCGTGCTGGCCAAGATCGCTACGACCGTCGACGTTGTCTCCGGCGGACGTCTCGAGTTCGGCATCGGCGTGGGATCACGTCCCCAGCCCCCCGAAGCGCGGCGTGAATATCCGGCCCACGGACTGCCCTTCGACGACTTTGCCCGGGCCGTCACCAGCTTGGACGAGGCTTGCACGATCATTCGCCGACTCTGGACCGAGTCCGAGCCCTTCGACTTCGACGGCCGCCTACACCAGCTGACCGGCGCGTTCGCCAGCCCCAAACCCGTGCAGCACCCGTATCCACCCATAACCATCGCCGGGCGCAGTGACGCGACGCTGCGGATCGTTGCCAGTCACGCCGACGTATGGAACATCCCCGGCGGCGACCTCGATGACTGCATCCAGCGCAGTCGCCGACTGGATCAGCTCTGCACCGAGATCGGCCGCGAGCCGGCCACCATCATCCGCTCCATCGTTCTGCCATTCTCGGATGAGCATCCCCGGGAGACCCGGGATGCGCTCCGGACAGTTATCGATGGCGGCTTCACCCGCGTGATCCTCGGACTGCGCGCGCCCTATCCCAATGGGATCGTCCAGCGGCTGGCCGACATCGTCAGCGGTGTCGCTTGACGAGCGCGCCGCAGCCCTGAGAAGGGGACGAAGGATGAGCTTGCACCCGGTCACCGACCTCTTCGCCCGGTTGCCCGAAGGGTGGAGCGTGGTGCGCTATCGCGGCCGGCGGTGGGGCGTCAGCCACACTCGGCACGTCGGCGGCCGAGTCGAGAAGCTGTACGCCGAGGAACTGGGCGGCGCCGGCATCATCAGCGCGAACCTGTACCTGCCTGGCGGGATGGAGCCAGAAGTTGGTGAGCGGCTGCGGCCCTGTGAGATGCCGGCCGCCGACATCCTGGACTTCCTGCGCGGCTGGAAGCCGCCCGCGAAGACAGTCTGACGGCGCATACGAACCCCCAGGAATCGAACTCCGATCGCTGGACAGCATCTGCGACTTTCCGCAGATGCGGATGGGCAGGAGCGGGCCGGCGCCACACTGCGCCAGCGGACACGCGCTGTCAGGCGCCGCGCATCGAGAAGCGCCGCTCGATTTCCGCGCTCATGTACTGCTCCGCGGGGCCGTTCACGATCGCCTCGAGGATCTGCTTGGCCACGTCCTCGGCGGTGTCGGGTGACGTGTTCGATCCCCCCGATGGCGGCGGCGCCGAGACCATGCTCTGATCCACGGTCGCGTTCTTTCCGAAGTTGGTTGCCGTCTGCCCGGGATACATGACGGTCACAACAATGCCGTCGCCGGCGAGTTCGCCGCGGGCGGTCAGCGACAGGCCGTTGAGCGCGTACTTGGTTGCCGCGTAGGCCCCGATCGTGGGGATCGCCATCTTGGAGACGTTCGAGCTGACGTTCACGATGCTGCCGCCGCCCTGCTGACGCATGTGAGGGATGACCGCCTGCATGGCCAGCAAGGGCCCGTACACGTTCAGCTCAACGATGTCTTGGAAGTCCGCGATCTTCACCTCGGCGAGGGGGGCCCGAAGAGCCCGGCCGGCGTTGTTGACCAGCACGTCGATACGACCGTAGTGCTCGACGGTCGCGTCCACCATGGCGATGATCGACTCTGGTTCGCTCATGTCAGCTTGAATCGCGAAGCTGTCCTTGAGCTCGCCGGACAGCTGGGCGAGCTTGTCAGCGGAACGGGCGGCAAGGGCAACTCTGGCGCCCCGGTCCGCCAGTAGCCTGGCTGTCGCCGCGCCGATCCCCTCCGATGCTCCCGTGACCAGAACAACGTTTCCTTCCACGTCCACGGCGTCACTCCTTGCGTCGCTCGTCCGGCGGCTACCTCTGGCCGGGCATGACAACCACGTTAGTCAGTGGCAGGGATGCGGCCGGACAGGGTGTTCAGGCGATTCGTTTCCGACCACCTACTGTCGTCCGCGCGACGCTTGTCAGTCGCCAGCGCTCAGGAGGTTCGCGGTGCCGGACACCACCTGCCATATGTCGATCTCACTGGACGGCTTCGTCGCCGAAGCGGATCAGAGCCGCGAGAACCCCCTGGGGAAACGGGGACAGGAGCTGCACGGCTGGCACATCGGCGATCCACGGGCCAACGACGCCGACAAGATCGCGAACGAGTGGCTCATGCGCCCCGAGGCGCTTATGTGATGGGGCGCAACATGTTCGGCCCGATCCGGGGAGACTGGGACGAAGCGTGGCGTGGTTGGTGGGGCTCCGAACGCCTTATCACGCACCGGTTTTCGTGCTGACCCATCACGATCGCGATCCGATCCAGATGGGCTGCATTCACCGCTGACCACACACATCCGCTATCGCCGCGCCAGCTGACTTCGTGGTCAGCGTTGCGTGGTCCACACCAGCTCGTGGCGCCGGGTCGCACTTCTTGGTGCGGGGCCTCCCGGATGACCAGGATCTCGCGGCGCCGGATGGCCTCGCGTCTTCTTCTATGCCGGCGGCCACGGACCCATGTACGACCTCGCCGAAGACCCTGTCTCCATCGCCCTCATCCAGGATATGTGGCGCGCTGGCAAACCCGTCTCCTCCACATGCCACGGTCCTGCCGCGCTGCGCCACGTCGTTGACGCCGACGGCGAACCGCTCGTTCGCGGCAAGCGCGTCAATGCATTCACCAACAGCGAGGAAGCAGCCGTTGGCCGCACCGACGCCGTACTCAGCCGGCCCGGTCGCCGACGTCCTGCTCGATCAACTCAACGCCGGCTAACTGCCGGCCAGCACGAGTGTCCCAGATCGTGGAACAGCCGGGCGTGATCGCGTAGTGAGGACCGGTGCCGCCTCAACGACCTGAGTTGGGAACAGCCGGGGCAGGCCGCTCGGACCCGCATTCCGCGCAGGTCCCGTAGATCTCCATCGTGTGTTCGACGTCGACGAAACCTTCCGCGGCCGCGGTCTTCTCAGCCCATCGCTCGATACTCGCGGCAAGAACCTCGACGGTGCGGCCGCAGAACCGGCACACCAGGTGGTGGTGGTGGCGACCTGTCGCACAGGCCCGGTAGAGACTCTGCCCGTCGGCGGTACGGACGACGTCGACCTGGCCACGATTGGCCAGCACCTGCAGGTGCCGATAGATCGTGGCCAGTCCGACCGGCGTACCGTCGTTCTTCATCTGGGCATAGAGATCCTGGGCACTGCTGAAGGCGTCGGTCTGGGCCAGGGCCTCGACGACCATCTCCCCTTGCCTGGTCACGCGCATGCTCGTGCCGTTACGCAATCCGTCCCGATGGACGTGCCGCCGGTCGGTCACCGCCACGATCACCTACCTGCCCTTCCTGGAGCGTTCAGACTACGGGTCATACGCCGGGCGAACTCAGCAGAGCTGACTTCGGGATTCAGTGGTCGTCCCAGTGATCGTCGTGAGCCGCGTGGCGGTGACCGTCGTGGAGGTAGTCGATGTGGCCCAGGTGCGGGACGCCGGCATGACCGCAGTCCGGTCCGTGTACGTGGTCATGCGCGGAGTGCTCGGCGTGCTCCGACGGCTCGCAGTCGTCGTAGTGCTCCTCATGAGCACGGTGCAGGTGGCCATCGTGGACGTATTCGACATGGTTGCCGTGCCTGAACGAGACGTGTCCGCAACCTTCACCATGGGTGTGCTCGGTCGCCGCATGGTGGTGAGCCCCGCTGGTATCGGTCGTGCTGGTGGTCATGATGCGTGGTCCTCCTGAACATGAGAAATGGCGTCGCGCACGATGTGCGCCACGTGCTGATCAGTAAGCCGATAGGCGATCTCGCGGCCTCGCCGCTCGGTACTCACCAGTCCAACGCCTCGCAGTACCCGAAGATGCTGCGACAGCAGGGATTGACTCGCGGTGAGTGATTCCAGCAGTTCGTGAACACACAGCGGCCCCTCCGCCAGCGCTCCGATCACCGCGAGGCGGATTGGGGATGCCAGCGCCTTGAGCAATCCACTGGCGGCTTCCAGTGCTCCGGGGGCGAGTGGCTCTGACTGCGACACATGAAGACATTAGCAGGTAATCATATGTTCGCAATGGAGACCGGGACTCCAAACCGGAAGTCACTCTCAGCTACGCTTGATAGCTAGCGGTGGTCCTCGGTTTTCTGTTCCTCAAGGATTCGTGTGCCTCGAAGTGAATGCCGGCGGCCCTGGGCCGCCCTGATCGCCGGATTGGCCGCGGTAGCGGCCGCCTCTACCGGCGTGGGCGGGGGCCAGCTCAGCCCCTCGAGCCTGGTTTCATCCCTGGTTCCCGCACCGGCGATCTCTCCCAGCACCCCGGCTGGGCCCGCCACAGTGGCCAGCCTCGTCGTGACCAGTGACGTGCTTGTCCCCGGAGCCATTGTCCCAATGCCCTGGCCCAAGGCGGGGCAGGCCGGACTCGAGGTAGCCGGGGTGGGAGAGCTGGGTACCTCGGGTATGCAGCGGGCCAGTCCCATCGCCAGCGTTACGAAGGTGATGACCGCCCTCGTCGTCCTACGTGATCATCCGCTGGCCGAGGGGCAGAACGGGCCGGTGATCCGCGTGACCCGCGCCGAAGCCGACTCGTATGCCCGGCGCAAGCGGGCCGGCGAGTCACTCGTCAAGGTCAAGGCAGGCCCGACGCTCACCGAACGCCAAGCCCTGCAAGGTCTTCTCATCGCCTCCGGCAACAATGCGGCCGACATCCTGGCTCGATGGGACGCCGGCAGTATCGCCACCTTCGTGACGAAGATGAATGCCCTCGCCACGAATATGGGGCTTCCATCAACGCATTACGCGGATACCTCGGGCCTGAACGCTCGCTCACGCAGCAATCCACGCGATCTGATCAAGCTCGCTGGCGTGGCCATGCGCGACTCCACCTTCGCTTCCATCGTCCAGACAAGACGCGCCAGCATCCCGCTGAACAAGATCAGGAACACTAATAGGCTGCTGGGGGCTCACGGTGTCGTCGGTATCAAGACTGGCTCGACCCGGGCAGCCGGAGGATGCCTCCTGTTCGCCGCGCAGAAGCTGATCGGCGGACGGATCTACACCATCTATGGCGCGGTACTCGGGGCGCCAGGGCCAAGAATCCTGACCCACGCCTTCACCAGCAGCAACGCCCTGATCGTGGCGGCCGCGAAAGCTCTGCGCAGCACGACGGTCCTGCCGCAAGGAACGCCGGTAGCCACCGTGACCCATCAGGATGGAACTGTCGTCAATCTCATGCTCGGACGGCCACTCACGGTGGTCGGCTGGCCTGGACAGTCCTACATGTTGAGCCTTCCTCCTGGACTTGCGCCTGGCCAAGACCCCACGGCCGTGACCGCCCGTACCGGAGCACAAGCGATCAGCATTCCGCTCATACCGGAGGCCAGCTAGCCGGACCGGTTCGCATCCTGGAACGGCGCCTTTCGAAGTCGTCTCCGCGCCAATGGTGTATTGGCGAGACTGATCCGCGTGACCAGAGAACCGACGATAACGCTGTGGCGCCCGACCGGACCCGAGGAGTTAGCTCTCGTCAAGGCAAGTAGCTGGACCGCTTGGCCGCCTCGCCTTCCCGGCCAGCCCATCTTCTACCCCGTACTGAACGAGGAGTACGCGATCAAGATCGCCCGCGACTGGAACGTGAAGGCAAGTGGCGTGGGGTACGTGACTCGGTTCAGGGTGAAGAAGTCATTCATGGATCGATACCAGGTGCAGCAAGTGGGTGGCCGGACAATCCTCGAATACTGGATACCGGCCGGCGAACTCGAAGATCTCAACCACAATATCGTCGGCAAGATCGAAGTCATCGCCGAATACCGCTGATCGCCTCTCTGAGAACGGAACGCTGGCTGGCCGGGGTGCGCCACGCGGCAGCTGCGGATGAGGACCCGAAGGTCAGAGCCGGAAGCTGGCCCGATAGTCGGTGGGCGTGCGACCGGTCAGTTCCCGGAAGGCGCTGTTGAACGCTGACATCGACGTATATCCAACCTTGAATGCGATCGCGGTCACCGGCGGCGAGTTCCTCGATCGCTCGCAGCACGCGCATCCGGCGCAGCACCGCTCGCCAGGTCATGCCGGTCTCCTCCTCGAAGCGGCGAGCCAGCGACCGGGGGGCAAGGCCGGCCACCAGGGCCGCGTCCTCGAAGCGGATGTCGTCGCCGAGCCGCTGCTCGGTCAACTGCAGCGCCCGGCGCAGTTCCGGCGTCCGTCCTGCCGGTACCACCACCGGGCTCGGCTGTTCGGCCAGCCGCCACGTCACCGTGGCGAGAGCGGCGAACAGTTTCTCGGCGTACGCCGGAAGCGCCTCGTCGCTCTCGCCCCAGCCACTGCATTCGGTCACCAGCGCCCGCGCGAGCGGACTGAGGTCGAACACCGTCAAGGGCATTGGCGGCGGGGTGGCAATGAACCCGGTACTGAACAGGACTGACGAGGTGGTGGCCGGCCTCGGAATACTCACCCTGATGTGCTGGTCGGCCCGAACCAGTGCAGCTCGGGCCGGCGGCAGGAGCCACGCCTGACTCTGCGCCTCCAGCCTGAGGACGCCGGCGGAAACGCAGAGCAAATAGTGGCGGTCGACGCAAAGGTCCTGGTCAGCGACCGGGGCAAAGGTGCGCACGAAGCTGTACGCCGGGCGGGTCATCGCCGGTCCCTCATCGCACCGATCGCAGGACCTTCAACGGCCAAGCCGGTCAGACGACTGTTTCCAGCAGATCAGCCCGGAAGCGGCGGCTCACCGGCGGGCCGGTCATCAGCGGCCGGATCACCTCGCCCAGACGCGCGAACGAATCAGATCCGAGATAGCCGCCGAACGACGCCTCGTCGTCCCACTCGTGCACGACGGTGACGCCACCTGGGTCCTCCCGCGAGGCATAGACCCGGAAGCCGGCGTTTCCCCGCATGGCCTGTATCTGATCACGCTCCGCTTCGAAGTGAGCAAGCGCAGCAGGACGATCGGCGGCATCGGTACTGAAGTCGAGGATAGCGATGAGCACCAAGAACCTCCTGCATGAAAGTGGCCACCCCGTGAGCGAGACATCTCGATCATCACGCTCGAAGGGCCTGGCCGGCTCCCGTACATCGGACACGTTCACGCTGCCAGCAGACAGGCAATCGCTCCAGACCCATCGCCGCGCCGTCCCGGCGACCACCTGGCCAATGTACCCTTGCAGTTACATAACCACTTAGGTACCTTACCGGGATGGACGCGGTGTTGCAGGCGCTGGCCGACCAGAGCCGCCGCACGGTGCTGCAGATTCTGCGCCAGCACCCGGCCACGGCCGGCGAACTGGCCGGGGCGCTGCCGATCGCCCGGCCCGGCGTATCGCGCCACTTGCGAGTTCTGCGGGAGGCCGGGCTGGTCGAGGTCCGCCGAGAGGCGCAGCGAAGGATCTACAGCTTGCGGCCAGAGGCGCTCATCGAGGTCGACCAGTGGCTGGAGGAGTACCGCGGGCTGTGGCAGAACCGGCTCGATGCCCTGCACACAGAAATCAGACGAGGAAAGAAGGCGCAGAAGTGAAGATCATCGGGACGATGCGGGCGCTGGGCCAGACTCGCGGAGCGGTCCGCGTGGAGAACATGTACGACACCGGCATCAACGATCTCTGGGAGGCATGCACCACGCCGGAACGACTTGCACGGTGGATTGCCGAGGTCTCCGGCGATCTGCGTGAGGGTGGGATGGTCCACGCGGTCTTCACCAGCACCTGGACCGGGCCGGCCAGGATCGAGATCTGCGACGCCCCGCACCATCTGTTGCTGACGACGGAGCCAGGCACCGGCGATGAGTGCCAGATCGAAGCGTGGCTCACCGCGGAGGGACCCCGGACCAGGCTCGTAGTCGAGGAGCGCGGAATCCCGGTCGGCTCGCTCCACTTCTTCGGAGCCGGCTGGCAGGTCCACCTGGAGGATCTCGCACGCTCGCTCGCGAGCGACCTTCCCGCACACCCCAGCGGCTGGTCGGAGGAGAGGCCGGCCGCCGCCTGGCACGCGCGCTGGACCGAACTCACACCGGAGTACCAGGACACGCCGGTCGGCTGATGTCCGGCGGCTTGTAAGCCGGTCGTCACGGTCTGCAATCCGCAGCCTCATCCGAGTGCGTGGCGCTCAGCGAACTCCTCCAGTTGGCGGCTGCGGCCATCGTCGTCCGCGGCGGTCAGCGGCACGACCAGGCGGCCGGCCCCCTGCTCAGCCAAGGATTCGGCTCCTGCCGGATCGAGCTCCAACGAGGCCCAGCGCGTCACCTCCAGCCGGTCGGGGTCCCGCCGCCCGGCGGCGATGGCACAGGTCCGCATGTGCTCCAGGTGCGCTGCCCGCTGCGCCGGTGGCAGCCAGCCGCCGGGAAAGAAGCCGTCACCACGCTCACCGGCCCGGCGAGCGGCGGCCATGCTCGATCCGCCGACATGGACCGGAAGGGTCGAAACCCCAACCGGCTTCGGGAAGCTGGTCATCGGACGGAAACGGAAGAAGTCACCCTCGAAGGCCGCCCCCTCGGCTCCGCTGGCCCACAGCGCCCGCAGAACATCAATCGCCTCATCGGCGCGACGCCCACACGTGGAGTAATCGGAGCCCAGGATCCCCTTCCCGGCGCAGAGCGGGTGAACCGTTCCGGCCGGGAGGAGCAGCGAGGCCGCTCGTGGTCAGCACCGCTGGAATGACTCCACTGGTCCTCCCCGCCGGGACGCTGCTGAGCCGCTGACCCGCTCAGACGCAACCACGCGGTCACTCCGGGCCCTGACGACCGTAGGCTCATCCCGCGGCAGGAGGTCTGAAGGGCCGAGAGGGATTCTGGGAAACAGAAAAGCGTGGACCGCTCAACCCCAGCCGGGGATCGTTAAGGCCATCACGTCCCATTGCTGTGGCGAGGGTGCGAGGGTGCGCATGGAGCTCGGACTCGAGGGCCGGTCAGTGCTGATCACTGGCGGCTCCCAGGGGATTGGCCTGGCCTGCGCCGCCGAGTACCTCGCGGCTGGCAGCCGGGTCGCCGTGCTGGACCTGAATCCCCGGTCCGCTGCCGACGCGCTCGGCCCGGAAGTGCTGGCCCTGGCGTGCGACGTCCGCGAGCCGGGGGCGATCGAGCAGGCCGCTGCAGCGGTGGAGGACGCGTTCGGAGCCGTGGACGTGCTGGTCAACAACGTCGGTGTGGCGCCATTCCGGAACGGTTTCCTCACCGTGCGCGACGAGGACTGGCAGGCCACCCTGGCCGTCAACGTCTTTTCCCTCGTCCGCGCTGCCCGGGCGGTGATCCCCGGAATGCTCGAGCGGGGCCGGGGCGCCTTGGTCAATCTGGCCAGCGACGCCGCCCGGCAGCCGGACCCTTTCTTCGTCGACTATGCGGTCTCCAAGGCCGCCGTGGTGAGCCTGTCGAAGTCGCTCTCCATCGAATTCGGGCCTCGCGGTATCCGCTCCAACTGCGTGGCGCCCGGGCCCACGCGGACGCCGGCCATGGACGACTTCCTGGACAGTCTGGGAGCAGGACTCGGCTTGGACCGGGAGAGCGCGCACGACCACTTCGCGACGGTGATGCGCAAGCTGCCGCTGGGCCGGCTCAACTCTCCCGCCGAGGTGGCGAAGATTGTCTGCCTGCTGGGTTCGGATGTCACGGCCCAGGTCACCGGAGCCACCTGGACGGTGGACGCCGGGGCGATCGTGGGCACATAGCGCTGAATGCGATTCTCCGGTAACGATTTACGTTCTGTGATGCAATTCTGGAAAAATCACAACGAAGGGTCAGCTCATGGAAGACGCTGTCAGTAAACGGGTCGCCGTCGTCACCGGTGCTGCGCAAGGCCTCGGGCAGGCATTCGCAGAGCGGCTGGCCCGGGATGGGCGCCACGTCGTCCTGGTGGACCGGCAGGAGTGCACCGAGACCGAGGCCTTGGTTAAGGCCCAGGGTGCCGAAAGCCTGTGGGTGCGCTGTGACATCACCGACGAGGAGCAGGTCGCCGGCCTCGTCGGCGCGGTACGGAACCGGTTCGGGCGCTGCGACATCCTCGTCAACAACGCCGGCATATATCCGCTTCAGCCGTTCGAGGACATCACCTTCGCCGACTGGCGGCGGGTCCATGCGGTGAACGTGGACGGAATGTTCCTGACTGCCCAGAATCTGGTCCCACTGATGCGTGAGAACGGCTGGGGCCGCATCGTCAATATCACCTCCAACACTCTTGGCCTGGTCGTCTCCGGCTTCGTGCACTACGTGAGCAGCAAGGGGGCGGTCGTCGGATTCACCCGCGCCCTGGCCACGGAGCTGGCTCCCAGCGGCATCACCGTCAACGCGATCGCGCCGAACCTGACCCGGACCCCAGGCGCCCTCAGCCGCGGATCAGGCTCGATGGGCGGCAGCAGCGATGACGAGTTCGCGATGATCGCCGAGATGCAGGCCATCAAGCGGAGTTCGGAGCCGTCGGACCTCGTCGGCCCGATGTCGTTCCTGACATCCGACGACTGCGCCTTCGTGACGGGCCAGACTATCTTCGCCGACGGCGGGCTGGTCCGGGCCTGACCCGCGGTCCCCATTTGGGGCCGACCGTTCAAGGAGGAGAAGAAAATGAGCCGCATCGCCAAGTACGTACAGTTGACCGCCAAACCAGAGTTCGAGCAGGAACTGCTCGAACGGCTGGGCAAGATCAAGGCCGCCTCGGCCGCCGAGGCCGGCACGGACCTCTGGATCCTGCACTCGGTCCGCGACCATCCCCGGACGTACGCCATGTACGAGATCTACTCCGACGCGGAGGCGGTCGAGGCGCACGACAAGCTGCCCGAACTCACCGATCTCCTCCCGCGGCTGGCCGGCCTGCTGGAAACCGACTACACCCTGCTCATTCTGGACGAGATGCCGTGAGCGCCACGGCCGGGTTGGACACCGCGACGCCTCTGGTGGAGCTGCATGCCGTCACGAAGTCGTTCGGCGGCGTGCACGCACTGGCAGGCGTGGACCTGACCATTTCCCGGCCCGGCGAGATCATCGGCTTGATCGGCGAGAACGGTTCGGGCAAGTCCACCATGCTCGGGGTGCTCTCAGGTCAGGTCCGCCCCGATCAGGGCAGCATCAGCGTCCAGGGCGAGCAGCGCACCTTCTCCAGTGCGGCCGACGCCCTGAGCGCCGGCATTGCGATGGTCTCGCAGGAGACCGCTATCGCCGAAGGCCTCTCCATCGGCGAGAACATCATGATGGGCCACCTTGTCCGGCGACGCGGGCGGACGGGGATCGACTGGCCCGCGACCCATCGCCGGGCCGCGGCGATCCTGGCCCGGCTGGGCGTCGTTTTCGACACCCGGCGCCTGGCCGGCAGCTTGCGGGCCGACCAGAAGCAACTCGTCGAGATCGCCCGGGCGCTGTCGACCGATGCCCGGGTGCTCATCCTGGACGAGCCGACCAGCTCGCTGACCGACGATCAGGTCGAGGGACTCTTCGCCGCCGTCCGCACACTGACCGCCAGCGGCGTGGCGGTCATCTTCGTGTCCCACCGGATGCCCGAGCTGTTCGCGCTGACGGAGACGATCGTGGTTCTGCGGGACGGCCGGGTCACCTTGACCGCCCCGACGGCGTCGACGACGCCGGACGACGTGGTCAACGCCATGGTGGGCCGGGTCAAGCGGCTCAACGAGCGCGAGACCCGGCCGGCCTTCGACCCGGGGCCGGCCCTGGCCCTGGAGATCTCCGGCCTGACCGTACCGGGTGCGCTGCACGACGTGAGCCTCACGGTCCGGCCGGGTGAGATTGTCGGGCTGGCGGGGCTGGCCGGAGCCGGCCGGGGCGAACTTCTCGAATGCCTCTTCGGCCTCCGGGCCGCCTCCGGCGGCTCGGTTCGCGTAGCCGGTCAGGACTATTCCGATCGTTCGCCGCACGCGAGCATCGGACGCCGGATCGGATACCTGCCGCCCGAGCGGCGCACGCAGGGTGTCGTCCTCTCGATGTCGGTCGGCGCGAACCTGGTGATGGTGACCAGTCGTGACCGGCCCCGGCTGACCCGCCCGGACCGCCGGGCCGAGAGCCGGGCGGCGCAGGACGCGGTCCGGGTCATGCGCCTGCGCAGCAGTTCGGTGGACGCACCGGTGAATTCGCTCAGCGGTGGCAACCAGCAGAAGGTCGCTCTGGCCAAGTGGATGGCCCTGTCCCCCGTGCTGCTCCTGCTCGACGAACCGACCCGGGGGGTGGACGTCGCCGCAAAGGCCGAGATCCATCACCAGCTGCGAGAAAGCGCCGGCACCGGTCTGGCGCTGCTGGTCAGCTCGTCGGAGCCGGAGGAACTGCTGGCCCTGTGCGACCGGATCGTCGTGCTGTACCGCGGCCAGGTGGTGGCCGACCTCGCGGGGGAGCACACCACCGATGACCAGCTCGCCCGATACTCAGGAGGCCACCGATGACCGCGCAGTCATCACCGCAGCCCGTGACCGCCCGCCAGCGGCTGGGCCGGTGGAACGTGGGGGACGCCTGGGCCAGCACCCGCCAGTTCCGGCCGGTCCTGGTCCTTCTCGTCGTCCTGGTGATCGCCCTCCTGCTGACCCAGCCCGCGTTCCGGACCGGCAACAACCTGCAGAATCTGCTGGCGGGTGTCTCCGTGCTCTGGGTCGTGAGCCTGGGCATGACGTTCGCGCTGCTGACGGCTGGGGCCGACCTCTCAGTCGGAGCGATCGCCACGCTCTGCGGCGTCACTCTGGCCCGGCTGATGGAGCACGGACTCCCCGGCTACCTGGCGATCCCCGTTGTGGTGCTGGCCGCCGCTGTGCTGGGCGGAGTCGTCAACGGCGCCCTGATCGGCTACGCCCAGCTCTCGTTCTTCGTCGTGACGCTGGCTTCCATGACCACTCTGACCGGGATCGTCAACCTCTGGACGGGTGGTGACTCCACGTTCGTCACCGACCGGACCGTCACGTCCATCGGTGCCTACGCCTTCGCCGGGCTGGGCATCCCGGTCTGGATCATGATCATCTCGCTGGTGATCGCTCTGTGGCTGCAGCGGGAGACCTACTTCGGACGTGACGTCTACGCGGTCGGCGGGTCGCTGACCGCCGCCCGGCTGTCCGGTGTTCGCAGCGGGCGGACCCTGGCCCTGGTGTACGCGCTGTCCGGTGCCTGCGCCGCCATCGGCGGCACGATCGCGGTCGGGCGGATCGGGGTGGCCGTGCCCAACGTGGACGGAAGCCTCGGCCTGCAGTCCATCGCCGCTGTGCTGCTGGGGGGCACGAGCCTGATGGGTGGCGTCGGTGGCATCACCGGCACCGCGCTCGGCGTCCTGTTCATCGGCACGCTGCAGAACGGACTCAGCCTGGCCGGGCTGCCGTCGTTCTGGCAACAGGGGGTGACCGGCGTGATCCTGGTGATCGCGGTGCTCGGCGACCGGATCGTGCACCGCCGCGGCCGCAACCGAACCGAGCCAGCCGCAGCAGCTGAGCCGGTCGAGCCGGTCGAGCCGACCGGCACTCCCAGGACCGGCCAAGCCGGCTCTTCGCCCGGCACACCCGGAGCCGGCGACCCGGACACTCCCGGATCGGACCGCCCGGGCTCCCTTCCGGCCTCACCGGTCAATCATTGAGAACCCTACGCACGAAAGCGGAGCAGACATGCGCGGATTGAAAGGCAAGGCGGTCCTGGTCGCCGGAGGCGCGACCGGAATCGGAGCGGCCACCGTGACCCGGCTGGCCGAGGAGGGAGCGGATGTCGTCATCGGTGACCGGCGCCTGGACGTCGCGGAGGCCACGGCCCGGCGGGCCAGTGACGCGACCGGAGCCAAGGTGTCAGCGGTCGAGTTCGACGCCACCGCCGATGACTCGGTGGCCGCCCTGGTCAGCCAGGCCCGCGAGACGCTCGGGCGGCTGGACGCGGTGCACTACAACGTGGCCGACCTCTCCGACGCCGTCTTCGGCCATGACACCGACGTGGTCGACATCGACCTCGCGGTCTGGGAGCGCACCCTCGCGGTGAATCTGACCGGCTTTCTCTACACCCTGCGTCACGCGGTGCCGGTACTGCTGGAGGCCAGCTCCCCAGCCATCGTCGTCACCTCCTCGGACGCCTCGTTCGCCGGAGACGCGGCCAAGCCCGCCTACGCGGTGTCCAAAGCCGGGCTGAACGCCCTGGTCCGGCACACGGCCTCCAAGTGGGGCAAGCAGGGCCTGCGCTGCAACGCGATCGCCCCCAGCCTGACCCTGACCGAGGTCGCGCTCGCAGAGAACCGGCCCGGCTGGAAGGAGGCCGTCCTCGAGCGGGTCCGCAGCACCCGTCTCGGCGATCCCGGGGATACCGCGGCGATGGTCGCCTATCTCGTCTCGGACGACGGCCAATGGATCAACGGCCAGGTGATCGGCGTGAATGGGGGCATGCATTTCCGATAGCCGCACGACCGCACCACCCATCCCCATCAGGACCGCATCACGACTGGAGTGCTCGATGTCCACGAAACCTCAGCTCAAACTCGCGGCCGCCGCCGTCGTCCTGCTCACCGGCCCCCTGCTCGCCAGCTGCTCCTCCACCGCCGGCTCCGACGACAAGACGGCCGCCAACCCCTCGGCGGCGGCCGCCGCGGCTTCGGTCGCCTTCGACGGCCCCGAGGCGAGCATCCCGCACTCGTTCGGGGACCTGAAGACCACCAAGCCGCTGACGATCGGCTGGCTGAGCCCGAACGAGAAGATCCCGGCTCTGGCCGAACTCCAGAACGGCATCACCGCGGTGATCAAGAAGGCCGGTGACACGCTCGTCGCCAAGGACTGCCAGCTGGACTTCAACACCCAGGTCAATCAATTCCAGGAACTGATCGCACGAAAGGTCGACGGCATCATCGTCTACCCCCTGAATCCCGACGCACTGGGACCGCAGCTGGCGGCGGCCAAGAAGGCGGGCATCCCGGTGGTGGCCATCAACACCCCGATCCAGGCCGGCCAGCCGATCGCTCCTGGCTACGCAGCGAACGTGTTGCAGGGGTTTGACACCGCGGCCTACAACCGGGCGAAGTACGTCGCCTCGGTCGAACCCGGGGCAAGTTACGGCCTCATCGGCCTGGCGATCCCGATCGGCACCCTGAAGTACTACATGCAGCGGGAGAGGTACTGGGCGGACAAGTTCGGGCTGAAGTTCGTGGGAGAGCAGGACGCCAAGTCCGACGATCCGGCTGGCGGTGCCGACGCGATGACCGCCCTGGCTGGCCGCAACCCGAACGTCAAGGTCGTGTTCGCCTACAACGATCCGTCCGCCCTGGGAGCCGCCGGATCGGCCCGCTCCGCAGGCAAGGACATCCGTGTCCTCGGTTCCGACGCTGCCGACCAGGCGACCATGACGGCGATCCAGGGCGGCCAGCTCTTCGCGAGTTACCACGTGGATCAGTACACGGAGGGCTACCAGTCAGCGATCGCTCTGCACGCAGTGATCAGTGGCGCGAAGCTCGAGGCCGACACGGTTGTGACAACCGGGACCATGGTCACCAAGGCGAACGCCAGCAGCATCAGCCCTGAGGGTCCGCTCCAGCCATGACGGTGGGCGGTGAGCACGGGCCACGGCGAGCGTCCGCAGCCCAGACTGAGGGACGGGTCCACCCTTCGCAGCCGCAGTCCTGACCCATCGGGCGCCGGTGCCGGCGCGTGATGATGGTCTTTCCATGGTCCGCGCCGGCTCCGGCGTTTTCGGCTGCCGCGCAACTGCGCCGAACGGCCTCACTCGATGGACGCTGGGCGGGAGAACGGATCGTGTGGCCACCGGATGCCCGGTGGCGATCGGCCGGATCTGTATCGGTCGCCCGACCCGGCTGGCCGGTGGCAGCCGCCGCGCGGCGGCCCCGGAAACTCCGCAACGTCAAGGCTGCACGATGCGCCGAGGCGGGGCCGCCTAGCTTCGGCCGGGTGCTACCCGGGCTTACTCCAGGGGTTCCAGAGCAGCAGCGAGGGGCTCTGACGGCTGGGAAACAGCGCGGTCAGCGGCGTCCCCGTCCACGGTGGGCCGGCTGGATGGGTAATACCTCCGGCCCGCGGCTACGAGCACCATGGCGACAAGGAACACGGCGGCGTACACGTAGAGGCTGTCAGTCGTGGCGCCGGTCGCGTCCTTGAGCGCTCCGAACAAGTACGGTCCGACGAAGCCCCCGAGCAGGCCGAGGCCATTGACAAAGGCGATTCCGGTCGCGCCGGTCGGCCCGGTGAAGGTGGCCGCGGGTACGCCGTAGAAGACCCCAACTATGGAGAAGGACAGCGCCAGCCCGAGAGACACGAACAGCAGCTGGGCCACCGCGCCGGTGAACAGGAGGGAGAGGGCCAAGCTGATGGCCGAGGCCGCGAGCAGGGCGACCAGGGTCCAGTAGCGATCCCCCGTCACCCTGCTGAGTTTCCCGAAGCCGTAAATGCCCAGCGCTGCGGCGATGAAGGCGATCGACGACACCAGGGTGACCTGTGAACTGTTCAGATTCGTGAAGCGGGATTTGACGATCTGCGGCAGCCAGAAAGTGAGGCCCCACAAGCCGAGGTTGATGCAGAAGAATGTGAGCGTCAGCACCCATACCCGCACGCTCAGCAATGCGGTGACGAGCTGCCGGATACTGCTCCTTCGCCCCCGTGGGGGTTCGACGGTGTGTTCGCTCAACCATTCTCGCTGGTCGGGTGTGAGCCACCGGGCCTCGGCCGGCGAATGCGCCAGCCGGGCCACGAACGGCGCAACCAGCAGCACGGGAATTGCCTGCAGGACGAAAAGCCACTGCCAGGATTCCAGCCCGCCACCATTAATGGTCAAGATGGCTGCCGCGAGCGGGCCGCCGATGGCCGCCGCTACCCCGCCGCCCATGACATAGGTGGCCGCCGCCGAGCCGACATCGGCTGAGGTGTAGAACCGCGACAGGCACGTCACCGCCGCCGGAACCAGGGCCGCCTCCGCCGCGCCGAGGACGAAGCGGGCCACGAAGAACTCGGCCGGGTTCTGCACGAAGGCGGTCGTCATCGAGGCAACGGCCCAGACACCCATCATGCAGGCGAGCCAGATGTGTGGCCGGATTCGTTCGAACACGAATGTCTGCGGCACAGCTATCAGAGCAAGGCCGACGAAGAAGATGCCTGCTCCAAAACCATAAACGGTCGAGCTGAATTTGAGGTCGTGGTTCAGATCGACTGCCGCGAAACTCAGGTTACTGCGGTCTATCTGAGCCAGCACATTGATGAAGAACAGCGAGAACAGTATCCGGCGATCTACAGTCCGGCGAATGGCGGACGGGGCAAACGTCATAATCAGCCCTTTCAGCGTGAGGAACCGATGGGGTAGACGTGCAATCAAGCGGGAGACAAATTCGATGACATGCGGCCAACCGTCACACCATGATGATTCCGCCGTTGACGTCGACGGTCGCTCCGGTCATGAATGACGCCGCGTTCGATGCCACGAACACCACCACCGCTGCGATGTCCTGCGGCCGGCCCAATCGCCTGACCGGCATTCCGGCCGCGATGGCCAAGCGCTGCTCGTCGGTGGTGCTTTCTCGCACCCGATCGTCGTCGGTTGGGCCGGGGGCGACGGTATTGATCGTGATTCCGTACTGTGAATATTCGGCGGCTAGATGGCGAGTAAGACCAAGGATCCCGGTCTTCGCCACCGTGTACTCAACGCCCAGGGCAGTGGCCCAGGATCGAGCCGCGTTCGATGCGACGTTGACGATCCGCCCGTAACCCTGCTCGATCATGGTCGGCAGAGCGGCTCGGCAGGTGAAGAAGCTGCCCTTCAAGTTGGAATCGAGGACCAGGTCCCAGGTCTCGTCATCGGTGAGGTGAGCCTGGCGGTACTGACGGTACGCGCCGGCCGCGTTCACCAGAACGTCGAGACGTCCGTCGCGACCGACCACCTCGCTGATCATGCGGTTCACGGAGGCCGAGTCGGCGACATCGCACACCGCGGAGCGGACTTCGAGACCATCAGCGCTCAACTTCTGCGCGACGTTCTCCGCCCTTTCAGCCACGACATCGACCACCGTGACCCGGTCACCCTGCGTAGCGAACTGCCGGGCAATCTCCTCGCCGATCCCGCGCCCGGCGCCGGTCACAATGACTGTTCGGGTACTCGCTGCCATGTATTTCCCCAATCTGGGTCGACACGCGTTACCTGCATCACTTGACGCTAGGTAACGGACTAAGGTCAGGGCAATGGCAGCGGAAACTCTTTCTGCTGGACAGAAAGAACTCCGGACATCCCAGAATGTCGGGTACACGCCCGCTGGCGCTCCGTGCTCATCGGCGGACGACCAGGCCGAAGCCGGCCAGAGAACACCCGCCCAGCATCGTCCAGACCCAGTCGGTCCAGCCGACATCAGCAAATGTTGTCCGGACAGGTTCTCAAAAGCTGTCCGGACACGTACGGTGGATGGATTCCGCGCGGACGACGATGTCCCCGTCATCGACGGTTGCCGCACCCAGATCGGCCCCAGCAGGGGCCGTCCGGCCGGCTGCGGCGCAAACCGAGGAGGCAGATCGTGACCGTCCTGGACAAGGAACCGACCGCTCAGACTTCGACCGGGCCGGCCCGGCACCAACGGTTGCTGGCCTGGGTCCGGGAGATGGCCGAACTGACCACCCCGGACCGGGTGCACTGGGTCGCCGGGACGGCGCCGGAGCAGCAGGCGCTGATCGATCAGCTGGTCGCGGCGGGCACGTTCGTCAAGCTGGACAAGAAGCCCAGCTCGTATTGGTGCGCCTCCGATCCCTCCGACGTCGCCCGGGTCGAGGACCGCACCTACATCTGCTCGGTGGACGAGGCCGATGCGGGCCCGACCAACAACTGGATGGATCCGGGTGAGATGCGGGCCATCATGAAGGATCTGTACCGCGGCTGCATGAAAGGCCGCACGATGTATGTGATTCCGTTCGTGATGGGCCATCTAGAGGCCGAGAAGCCGCTGTTCGGCGTGGAGATCACCGACTCGGAATACGTCGTGGTCTCGATGAACGTGATGGCCAAGACCGGCGACGCGGTCCTGGAGCGGATGGGGGACGACGCCGCCTTCGTGCCCGCCATGCATTCTCTGGGGGCCCCACTCGAGCCGGGCCAGCCGGACGTCGCCTGGCCCTGCAATCAGACCAAGTACATCGTCCACTACCCCGAGTCGCGTGAGATCCAATCCTTCGGCTCGGGTTACGGCGGCAATGCCCTGCTGGGCAAGAAGTGCTACAGCCTGCGGATCGCCAGCGCGATCGCCCGGGACGAGGGCTGGCTGGCCGAACACATGCTGATCCTGAAACTGACCAGTCCGGACGGGAAGGTGCACTACATCGCGGCCGCCTTCCCCAGCGCCTGCGGCAAGACCAATCTGGCCATGCTGGAGCCGACCATCCCCGGCTGGAAGGCCGAGACCCTGGGTGACGACATCGCCTGGATGCGGTTCGGCACAGATGGCCGCCTGTACGCCACCAATCCGGAGAACGGGCTGTTCGGTGTGGCCCCCGGCACCGGGTGGGACACCAACCCCAACGCGATGCGAACGATCGAAGTGGGCGGATCGGTGTTCACCAACGTGGCGCTGACCGATGACGGCGACGTCTGGTGGGAGGGGATGACCCCTGAGCCCCCGGCGCACCTGACCGATTGGAAGGGCCGGGACTGGACGCCGTCCTCGCCGGAGCCGTCCTCGCACCCCAACTCACGGTTCTGCACGCCCATCCGCAACTGCCCGATCCTGGCGCCGGAGTACGACGACCCGCAGGGGGTGCCGATCTCGGCCATCCTCTTCGGCGGTCGCCGCCCGACCACCGTGCCGCTGGTGACCCAGAGCCGGGACTGGACCCACGGCACCTTCATGGCCGCCACCATCTCCTCGGAGACCACCGCGGCGGCGGCCGGGGCGGTGGGCGTTGTGCGGCGGGATCCGATGGCGATGCTGCCGTTCCTGGGCTACCACGCGGGTGACTACTTCCAGCACTGGCTGGACGTCGGAAAAGGTGCGGATGCCGACCTGCTGCCGAAGATCTTCTACGTCAACTGGTTCCGGCGCGATCAGGACGGCGGCTTCCTCTGGCCTGGATTCGGGGAGAACAGCCGGGTGCTCAAGTGGGTGATCGAACGGCTCGAGGGTGAGGCCGATGCCGTGGAGACCCCGATCGGCCAGGTGCCCGCGCCGGGCGCTCTGGACGTCGACGGTCTGGGACTGACCCCGGACGCGGTCGCGCAGGCCCTGGCCGTGGACCCGCAGGAGTGGGCGGCCGAGATACCGCTGATCCAGGAATGGTTCGAGCAGATCGGCGCCAAGATGCCGGTCACCCTGCTAACCGAGCTGGACGGCCTCAAGGCCCGGCTCGGGCTTGACTGAAGCCGAGCTGGGCCCGCCTGGTCAGCTGTGCAGGCCCGAGCCGACGGCAGCCAGGCCCGCACAGGTCATGATGATCAGCGCGGTGATCACGACCACGAGTGGGGCCATCCAGCCGCCGGACAGTGAATGGGCCTCGCCGAGCACGAACGGCCCGGTGGCACCGGCGACGTAGCCCAGCCCCTGCACCGTGGCCGACATCCGGCGGCTGTCGCGCAAGTCCACCGCCCGGGCCACCAGCACGCTGAAGATCACAGTGAACATGCCGCCCTGAGCGAAGCCCCCGGACGCACACCAGGCCGGCCACAACGAAGGAGCCAGGGCCAGGCCCAGCGGCAGCGCCAGCCAGGCCCCAGCCAGGACCAGAATCATCCTCCGGGCCGGAAACTGGGCCGAGACCATCCCGGGAACGGTGAAGGCCCCGGTCGCGGCCATCAGCTGGAACATGGACGCAGCCACCCCGGCGCTGCTGGCCGTCTTACCCAGCTCATCGCTGAGCAAGCTGGGCAGCCAGGCGGTGATCCCGTAGTAACTGAAGGACTGACCGGCGAAGGTCAAGGTCATGCCGATGACCAAAGGCCTGCGCCACAATGGTTTTGGATTGCTCAACGGACCAGCGACGTCGGCCACCGGATTGGTGGAAGGCGAGCCGGCGCCAGGCCGGGCCAGGTTCGGGGCTACCGCCCGCCAGCCAGCCGTACCCAGGATCGCGACCGCGGCCCAGCCGGCCAGAGCCAGCCGCCAGCCGATCCACCCCGCCAGGGGCGCAGTCACCGTGGTGGCGATCATGGCGCCGACGTTCATGGATGCGCTGTAGGCGGCGGTCATCGTGGCCACCCGGCCGGGAAAGTCCCGGCCGATGATGACCGGCATCACCACGTTCCCGATCGTGATCGCCAGCCCGAGGATCAGCGTTCCGAGCAGGGCAACGGCCAAGCCACCGGCTGAGCGCACCAGAACGCCGGCCGCCACCCCGGCCAGCATGATCAGCACCGCCCGGTCGAGGCCGAAGCGGCGCACGATCAGCAACACCAGTGGCGTGCCCAGGCCGAAGCAGACCACCGGAATCGTGGTCAGCAGGCCGGTCGTGGCCGTGCCGATGTGCAGGCTGCGCCGGACGCCGGACGCCACTGGGGCCACCGCCACGATCGGCGAGCGCATCGAGAACCAGATCAGGACCAGCGCGATCAGCAGCCCCGGGGTCAGCGTGGTCAGTCTGGTCAGCTTGATGATCGGGCCGCCCGCCGGTCGGCGTACTCGCACTGGGCGCGATGATCACGGATCAGCCAGCCGGGGCCGTAGCTGGCATCGGGATCGAGGCGGGGGTCGTCGTGCGGCTGCCCGGCTCTGAGGGCGGCCAGATAGCGCCGGTCGGCCTCGGCCCGGGCCCGCGCATCGTCCCCGCGGGCGATGCTGCCGTGGCCGGGAACCAGAGTGAGGTCCCGGTCCTCGAACTCAGCCGCCAGCAGCGCCAGTCCCCACTCGTAGCCGGCCAGCGGTTCGGGGCCGGGGGACCGCAGATCCAGCAGCGGGATCTCCACGTCGGAGAGCATGTCGCCCGCCACCAGCACCTCGGCCTCGTCGATGACCAGCGCCGCGTGACCGGGCGCGTGCCCGTCGTGCTCGATGATCCGCACCGCCGGGCCGTCCCACGGCACAAGCTCGGCCGCCGTCCCCAGCGCAGTGAGCCGGCCGATCAGCTCCAGCGGCGCGCCAGGAGCGAGCCGCTCGGCCTCGGCCCGGGATCTGGCCCGGGACCGCGCCGCCACCTGGGCGCAACGGCTGGTACCGAAACGGGGACCGTCACCGAACGCCTGGTGCCAGAGCAGGTGGTCCCAGTGCGGATGGGTGGCGAACCCGGCGACCACGCTCAGCCCCCGCTGGCGCAGGCCGGCGGCCAGCTCGGCCAGGTCGCGCCCGTTCACGCCAGGGTCGATCAGCAGCACGCCGTCCGAGCCGTCCACCACCACGGCATTGCTCTGGCAGAACTGGCTCTGCCGGACCAGGACCCCCGGTGCGATCTCCTCCAGCGCAGAATCAGCCATAGGTCGGATGCTGGGGCCAGCCGGGCGGGGAGTCCTCCCAGTCCTCCTGCCGGCCGAACACGCTCAGATCCTGCAGGTTGTTGGCGAAGACCAGCCGGTCCACGCCACGAGAGGTCGTGTTCCAGGTCCGGTACACCGTCTCGCCGTCGCGCAGGAATATGCTGAGCATGAATCCGCCCCCCGCGCCACTGTCCTCGGCGAACGAGGTACCGCGCGAGGAGACGAACGGCAACGTCCAGCCCATCCGTGCCTTGTAGGACTCGATCTGGGGCAGCGGCATGTTCGAGATCGTCGCCCAGGCGATTCCGCGCCCGGCCAGCGAGGCCAAGCCGGTGGCCGGAACGTTATTGGTGAACCAGGTGCAGCCCGGGCAGTAGTCGTCGGGCCCGTTGTCCATGAACTGGTATACGGCCAGCTGGTCCAGACCGCCGAAGAGGTCGGTCAAGGTCTGAGTGCCGCCGGGGGCGTCGAACGCATAGTCACTCGAGAAAGCGGTCATCGGGAGACGGCGGCGCTGGGCGGCCAGCGCGTCCTGAGCCCGGG
>CALMAR010000033.1 GCA_937859855.1 uncultured Kineosporia sp. | reverse complement strand
GGCCTGCCGCCGGGTCGAGCAGGCCGTCGAAGCCGCAGACGCCGCCAGCTCCGCCGAGGAGCGCGATCACCTGCTGCACGAGGTGCGCAAGGCGGCCAAGCGGGCGCGCTACGCCGGGGAGGCGGTGGAGCCCGTGATCGGCCCCCGAGCGGGCCGCATCGCGTCAGCGATGGAGGCAATTCAGGAGAACCTCGGCGATCATCAGGACACGGTGGTCGAGCGGAGCTGGCTGCGTGATCTCGGCGCGCGGGCGTTCCTGGGCGGGGAGAACGGTTTCACCTTCGGGGTGCTACACGGCCGGACCCTGCTGCGGGCACAACATGACGAGCACGAGTTCGCCCGGCTGTGGAAGCGGGCCCGCAGAGCAGTCCGCCGCTGGCCCGGGTAACCATCAGCCGGTCCGGGACAGGAACTCCAGCCCTACCTGAAGGAGACCAGCCGATGAGCCGATCCGCTAACCGGCCGGCCGGGCCACGACGGGTACTGGTCACGGGGGCGGCCTCGGGTCTGGGCCGCGCCATCGCCAGCCGATACGCCCAGGACGGATGCCTGGTGCTGCTGACGGACATCGACCAGGACGCTCTGACGATCGTGGAGAAGGACCTGAGCCGGATCTCCGGCGTCGTCTCCCGGCGCCTCGATGTGCGCGATGACGGCGACTGGGCACGGGCCCGGCAGTGGTGCGAGGACACCTGGGACGGACTGGATCTGCTGGTGAACAACGCCGGGGTGGCTGCTGGCGGCCGGATGGAGCTGGTGGCGATGGACGACTGGGACTGGATCATCGAACTCAACCTGAAGAGTGTGGTCCGCGGCTGCCGGACGTTCATTCCGTTGCTCAAACGCCAGGGGTACGGCCAGATCCTTAACACCGCGTCGCTGGCCGGGCTGGCCAACCTGCCCGCGATGGCGCCCTACAACGTGACCAAGGCTGCGGTGATCTCGCTGTCGCAGACTCTGCGCCATGAACTGGCTCCCTACGGCGTCGGCGTCTCGGTGCTGTGCCCGGCCTTCGTGTCCACCAACCTCGCGTCCAGCATGCGCAGCCCCGAGCCGGTGGCGATCGAACGAGCCGGCCGGTTGATCAGCCAGGCCCGGGTCAGCGCCGATGAGGTGGCCGAGAAGGTGTTCCAGGGCGTCGCGGCCGGCCGGTTCCTGATCCTCACGCACCGCGAAGGCGTGCTGCTCACAGCGGCGCTGAGGGTGGCGCCGGGGCTGGTGGAGCGCAGCGTGATCCGGCGCTGGAACGTCACCCGGCGCAGCTTCGAGCGCGAAGCCGCGCCGAGCTGAGCCCTGTCCCGTACCGCCGAATTGCCAGCTGTCGCTCGCCGGCTTCGATCCGGCCCGGCAATCCATTACCGCTTTCACGCCCGGCGGTCTGCCGATCCGGCCCCGCCCGGTACCACTGGCCGATGCTCTGGTACCCGGTCTGGCGATACCGGCGCCTTCGCGTCCAGGTTGCTCGGTTCGCAACATAAGGGCCGTTAGTGGACGAATCACCCACGGCCTTTCAGCAGACCAGATGAATCCTTCGCAGGATTGGTCAAATGCTGACGTTTCACCAGCGGCGAGCTGGCATTGAAGTTAACTTCTGGTGAAGCACTGCCGGTCATCATCCGCCATCCCTCACTGCCGAGAGGTCGACGTGAAGTTTCGCAGCACATTCATCCTGGGGATCGCCGCAGCCACCATCGCGGCGCTGGGTACGGCCGGGTCGGCTCACGCCGCGGCCACCATCACTGTCGCCGATTGGGAAATGAACGAACCGGCCGGCGCCACGGTGATGACCGACTCGGGCCCCAATGGAATCAACGGCTCGGTCGGCACCGGCCTGACCACGGGCGTCAGCTACCACAGTGCGGTCGGCTATCAGTGGTCATCGGTCAACCCCACCGCGCCGCCGCCCAAACCAGAGCGCCTGGTCACGGTCAACGACAGCCGGCTCAATCCAGGCACCGGCCAGTACGCCGTGACGATCAGGTACCGCAGCACACATAACTACGGAAATGTGCTGCAGAAGGGCCAGAACGCCAGCACTGGTGGCTACTGGAAGTTCGAGCAGCCCAATGGATTCATGACTTGCCTGTTCAAGGGCACCGCTGGCCAGCGGGCGATCAAGTGGCCCACCGCGATCAATGACGGCGAATGGCACGTCGTCCGCTGTGAGATCAATTCCACCGGCCTGACCATGACGGTGGACTCGACCGTCAAGGTACTCAAGGGTGCGATCGGCAGTATCTCCAACACGTCACCGCTGACCATCGGCGGCAAGGGCTCATGTGACCAGGTCAATGTCACTTGCGACTACTTCGCGGGCGGCCTTGACTACGTGAAGATCGAAAAAGGTTAGCCCGGCGCGCGAAGTACCGATCTGACCTGTCCAGTGGGTCAGATCGGCACTTCGCGGCCCGGCCAGGGCGATCAGCTGGCCGCCAGCACCAGCAGTGCGACGTCATCGCGGTCGGAGGAGAACGAGCCGACCGCCTTGAGCACCGCGTCAGCCACGGTGTCGGCCAACAGACCGGCCGGCTGCGGCTGCGCGCCCACACTCGGCCTGAGCAACGCCACACTGAGACCGGCCTCGGGAGCGCTTTCGATCAGGGCCGGTTCTCCGGGCCGGGGCAGCGGATGCCTGGCCCGGTTCACGATCCCGTTGACATCGATCCCGGCCAGCACGGCGGCCAGGCGCTCTTCGCCAAACTCCTCGTCGCCGCGCCGGGCCTCGGTGACGCCGTCGGTGTAGGCGAGCAGGACATCGCCCGCAGCCAGCTCGATCCGGGTCTCGGTGACCTCGATGAATGGCATCAGGCCCAGCGCCGTCCCCGGACTGCCCACCGCCTGAACCTGGCCGTTGCGCCGACGAACCAGGGGCTGGGGATGGCCCCCCAGGGTTATCAGCACCGCAACGGTGTCCTGATCCGGCGCCGGCGAGAACACGTGTCCATAGACGACGGTGCAGAAGCGCTCATCATCGTCCTGATCGATCAAGGCCCGATTCAGGTGTTCCAGCACCTGATGAGGCGAGAAGCCCTGTGCACTGAGAGTTCTGACGGTGTACCGGGCCAGCGAGGTGACCACCGCCGCGTGCACTCCCTTACCGGAGACGTCACCCAGCACGAACGCGGACCGGCCTCGACCGGCCGGATGGACGTCGTAGAAGTCCCCGCCCACACCGCCGCCTCGAGCGGAGGGAACCGACCGCGCAGCCAGGCAGATCCGATCGATCTCCGGCAGGTGAGCCGGCCGCAGCGTCTGGCGCAAGGTCTCGGACAGCCGGGTTTGCTCCTCCAGCAACTGCCGCAACTGGCGCTCCGTGCGGTTGCGGTCGGTGACGTCTCGCAGCACCAGCGATCGGGCCACCTCGTGCCCGGCCTGGTCGGTCACCGGCGTCAGCGACACAGCCAGATCTCTGGTGCCTGGAGCGGGTGAGGCAGCGCCCGAATCCAGGCCCGCCAATGCCCGTGGGTCCAATGAGACCTCGGTGAGGGACGAGGAGTCGTCCAGCGGCGGCGGGACGTCGAGCAGCGGGCGCAGATCAGGCAGGAGACTGCTGGCCGCCCGGCCGATCAGGGCGGCTGGTTCCAGCCCGATCAGCCGCCCGGCGGCCGCATTGGCGTCGGCGATCCGGCCGTAGGCGTCCAGCACCAGCACGCCGTCGGTCATCTGCTCGATCACGATCCCGCGGGCCACCGGCGTGACGTCGAGCAGTTTGAGCCGGAAGAAACCCCAGACCATGGTGACGGCGGTGATGCCGAATACCAGCGGGGTCGGGTCAAAGGTGTCGTCGCCCAACTTGATGTTCCAGATCACGTTGGTGACGAACGGGAGAAGCGAGGCGGCCATCAGGACGGCGCCCTGGCGGCGGTAGGCGGGGGCGATCCGGGCCAGCTTGGCCAGCAGCACCGAGACCGCACCGAGCATCAGCGCGTAGGTGTAGATGGCGTGCGCCCAGAACAGCATCCCCGGGGCAGGTATTGGGGCCCCAAGGATGGTGTGGACCGGAGGGCGGTAGTCGTGGATCAGCGACCTGGTCGGCGGGAAGGCGAGCAGGCCGAGCACCAGCACCGGCTCGATCACCATCAGGGCCATCACCTTGCGCGGCAGCCGGCCCCGCCCGGTGTACTCGTAGACATAGGCCCATAGGCCCGGCGGCAGCAGTACGATGCCGGCGAATTTCAGAGCCGACCACCACTGCGCGGCAGCGACGGTGGTGCTGCTCAGCTCGATGGCGTAGCACAGGGACCAGATCTTCAGCGCGACCAGCATCAGCACCAGAGGACGGCTGGCCACGCCACGGTGATTGGCCCAGACGAACCCGGCGAGCCCGAGGTAGCCGACGCCAGCGGCGATGAACGTGCCGATCAGCCACGTCGATGCCATGCCGCGCCTCCCCACCTCGGAGCCAGAGGTGTGCTCTCCCAGGCAACGGCCCAAGAGCATTAGGACGCTATCTTCCCACTTCCGGGCGTGATCAGGCGGTTTGTTGTCAGCGTTGCGTTGACAACTGATCAGCTGGCAGTGATGCGGGACGGCGCTCCGGGCCGCCCGAAGTGGTACCCCTGCGCGAAATCGACGCCCAGCTCCCGCAATCGGCGGGCCTGACGGCCTGTCTCCACTCCCTCAGCGATCACCTGCATCCCGTTGGCATGAGCCAGATCGGTGATCGCTGCGACAATGGCGTCACTGCGCGGGTTATCCCCGATCGAAGTCATGAATGATCTGTCGATCTTCATGAAGTTCAGATCGAAGTTCTGCAGGTAGGCCATGGCCGAGTAACCGGTGCCGAAATCGTCGATTCCGACCTCGATCCCGTTGGCCATCAGCTGGCGCAGGGCAGCTTCGACCGACGGAAGAGAGCCGATGAAGCTCTGCTCGGTCAGTTCGATCTTGAGACGGCCACGACCCAGTTCGCCCTGCTTGACCGCCTCGATCAGCCGCCGGATCACCCGGGGATGCTCCATCGACCGGGGGGACAGGTTGATCGCGAGCCAGGGCAGATCACCCGGGTCGCCGGTCTGCCGGGCGGCGTGCCGGCTGTGCGAGCTCCACTGAGCCAGCTGGGCGATCGCGGCTTCGATCACCCAGCAGTCGACCTCCACCACCAGACCGGTCTGCTCGGCGATATCCATGAACAGGTCGGGCGGGATCAGGCGCCCACCGGCGCGGCTGCCGGGTGCGCGGGGGCGGCCACCACGGCCCTCGACGTTACCGCTGTCCTTGACGTCGTCGCTGTCGTCGCTGTCGTCGCTGTCATCGCTGTCATCGCTGTCGTACAGCCGGACCAGCGCCTCGGCTCCGGCCAGCCGCCCATTGGCGAAGTCGATCACCGGCTGGTACTCCATCACGAGACGGCCCTCCTGCAGGGCCTGGCGCAGCCGGCGTTCGGCCCGGGCTCGGACCTGGGACCGGGCCCGGAGTTCGTCGTCGAAGATCACGAACCGGTCCCGGCCGGTGTCCTTGGCCCGGTAGAGCGCGATGTCGGCCTCGCGCAGCAGGTCGTGGCTGGTCACCGCCCGGCGCGCGGAGAGCGCGATCCCGGCGCTGACCGGGCAGATCAGCAACTCCCCAGTGCCGGGCAGCAGATAGGGGGCCCGCAAGGCATCGACGACGGCGATCGCGAGTCGGCGGATGTCGTCCTTGCTCATGGACGGCGGCGGAACGACGACGAACTCGTCCCCACCCATCCGTGCGGTGACCGAGCCGTCCGGCACCAGTCCAGCCAGGCGGCGAGCGACCTCGATCAGCAATCGGTCCCCGACCTGGTGGCCCAGGCTGTCATTGACCACCTTGAACCGGTCCAGGTCCAGCAGCATCAGCGTGACAGCCGGATTCGGCCGGGCCAGCAGCTCGCTCATCCGGCGGTCGTAGGCCAGCCGGTTGCCCAGCCCGGTGACTGGATCGGTGACCGAGAGCTGCTCCAGCATCGCCCGGTCCTGCACCTGTGAGGTCACATCGATCGTCGCCCCGTAGACGACGGAGGCAGCGCCGTCCTGACTCACCGCTGACCAGGACTGCACGTGCCGTATCTCACCACCCGAGCCGATCAGCCGGAAGGTCTCCATCTTCTCGCCGGGACCGGAATGTCCGTCGAGCGCGTTCAGATCGAGCAGCTTCGCACGTCCCAGGTCCGCGGGGTGCACGAATGCGTGCCAGCCGTCCAGAGTGGGCGAGAAGGTGTCCGGGCTGAGCCCGAGCAGCCGGTACATCTCCCCCGACCAGATCAGCTGATGCTGGTCCGGCTTCCATTGCCAGGTGGCCAGCCCGGCCAGTTCCTGAGCAGCGCGCTGGGCGGTCAGCCCGCTGCGCAGTTGTGCGGCATCGTGCTCGAAGGCGGTGACGTCGACCACCCCGCCCCAGGCGCCGAGTAACTGACCCTCTTCGGTCCGGCGTACCTCGCTCCAGGCATAGGCCGTGCGCTGAGGTCTTGCTGGGCCCGGTGAATCACTCTGGGTATCCAGTGCCCTGAGCCGGACGGCGCCGGCCACGCCCCGCCCGCTGATGACCGCCCGGATGGCAACCTCCAGGCGTTCCAGATCAGCGGGGACCACCACCTGGCGGATCAGATCCAGAGTGAGTGGCTGTCCGGCCGGTACTCCGAGCAGTTTGGTCACCGGCGAGGACCAGGTGCATTGGCCGGTGCGTGCGTCCCACTGCCACAGGCCCATGCTGTCCGGAGCGGGCATGGCGGGCGGGAGCGGAGTGCCGGACTGGATCCCCGCACGGTGCAGGCGGGAGGCGCCCGGCTGCTGGGCCGGCTGATGGGCCGGCTGATGGGCCGGCTGATGGCCCGGCTTGCGCGGCGCCTGCAGCGGCTCGTGGTCCCGGAGCGGTGCCGGCAGTGGGCGGAGCGGCAGTAAGGGCGGGACCATGGTGAGATCCTGCGGACGGGTCACGTCCATCACCCACTCACCCGGCTGCGGGGCCCCTGAGCCCGCACCGAACCAGCCGCCGAAACCGTTCTGGCTCTGTGCTGGCTCCACTGCCCGGCTCTGCGGCCCCAAAGCGCTTACCGGCTGGGCGGATCTAGGCCGAAGCTGAGCTATCCGGCCCGCCGCGGTAGCCGCCAGCGCCAGCACTGAGCTGGCTCCAGGCTGCGCGAACCGGCCCTCCTGGCCGGACACCAGCACCAGCAGGGCGAACATCTCGCGGCCAGGGCCGGTGCTCGCGTCGTCCGGCGAGTCGTTCAGCTCGTGGACGACCGGTACGGCCAGCGCGCTGGCCGGGGAGCCACAGCAACTGGTGCTGGAACCGGAGCCGCTGAACTGGACGATGCCGCTGCCCCAGGCGGCCCCGCTGATGGTGCCAGTGGTGTCGACGGTCGTTCCGAGCTGAACCGTGTCGTCGCCCAGAGCCCGGGTCCAGATCAAGCGGCCGTCCAGCGGCTCGGCCAGCCGGGCCGGAGTGTCCAGCAGGGTGGCCGCCCGTTCGACCAGGACGTCGAGGACGTCATCCGGGTCCGGACCGGCGTCGGCGATGGCCGCGCGGATCCGGATCAGCTCGTCGCTACCAGGCCCGGGCCCGGCCTGCTGGCTGGTATGACCCAGCAGCGCCACCGTCGTCCTCCTCGCTGCGGACCAGGTCGCCATCTGAGAATTGGCGACTCAAAGTGTCGTAACGATTCTGGAGAGTAGTCAACGGCGGGGACGCCCGGCAGCCGGTTCCTTCAAACGGCGGCCGGGCCCGGGGCGGAAGGTGCCCGGCTGGAGCCCTGGTGCGGCTGGTCAGACTGTTGCGCTGAGCTGACCCAGCTCCTGTTCGGTCAGGACCAGATCCGCGGCCTTGACCGAATCCAGGATGGTCTCCGGGCGCGACGCTCCGGGAATCGGGATCAGCACCGGGGACAGGCTCAGCATCCAGGCCAGCACAACCTGCTGGGGGCTGACGCCGTGGCTCTCAGCGACACCGGCGAAGGCGCTGTATTTTTCCCCCAGCTCCCCGGCCTGACCGGCTCCGTTCAGCGGGCTCCAGGGCAGGAAGGCGATACCCATGGCGGTGCACAGGTCGAGTTCGCCGCGACTGGACTGGAACTGGGGCGAGAACTCGTTCTGCACGCTGGCCAGGCGGCCGCCGAGGATGTCCTGGGCCCGCCGGATCTGCTCGGTATCGGTGTTCGAGATGCCAGCCATCTGGATCTTGCCCTGGTCGAGCAGGTCCTTGAGCGCACCGACGGACTCATCGAACGGCACCTTCGGATCAGGCCGATGGAACTGGTAGAGGCCGATCGTCTCCACACCCAACCGTTGCAGCGACGCCTCGGCAGCCCGCTTGAGGTGCTCAGGGCGGCCATCGGTCTGCCAGGAGGAGTCCGGCCGGGTGTGGCCGCCCTTCGTCGCGACCAGCACGTGCGCGGTGTCACCGGGGTAGCTCTTCAGTGCCTCGGCGATCAGCATCTCGTTGTGCCCCTCGTCGTCCGGGCCTCCCCGGCTGTAGGCGTCGGCGGTGTCGATCAGGGTGACCCCGGCGTCCAGAGCGGCATGGATGGTGGAGATCGCGCGCTCCCGGTCCGGGCGGCCCTGCACCGACATCTGCATCGCCCCCAAGCCGATAGCCGACACCTTTACATCACCGATGCTGCGCTGCTGCATGCTGCTCCGCCCTCCTGGTCATCAAGATCTCGATACGGCCATCCTCCCCCGCCCGCGAGCTGGACGCTCTTCGAGGCGCTGGAACAGGGGGCTCCAGGAGGGCCGGATTCCGCTTTGGAGGTTGCCCCGGGCAGCCCCTATGCTGGCGGGGTCCTCGACGGGAGGTCTACCTCCTGCTCGTGTGTCCGGTGGCCCCCATCGTCTAGCGGCCTAGGACACCGCCCTTTCACGGCGGTAGCACGGGTTCGAATCCCGTTGGGGGTACCGAACTGGTTAGGTCGCGAACACCGGCTCTGAGTCGTGGGTTTCGGGATTGCGGCAGCCGCCATGTCGGGACGATGTGCTCACCGCCATCGCTGGGGTCAGACAGTCGGCGCTGACCATTTCTGAGCTACGGTTCCGTTGCAGTCGAACAGCTGCAGCTGCCGGCCGTCCTGGGTGCTCGCACTCGGGTCGTCGAGGCAGCGGCCTGAGACCGGGTTGCGGTAGCCGCCGTTGAACACCTGCCAGATCTGGTTGCCGTGCCCGTGGCACGGCCACAGGATCGTCTTGGTGAAGTTGGCCGTGCCGGCACCGGTGGCATCAAGGCAGCCGCCCAGTGCCCGAAGCGTGCCGTCCGGGTAGGCAGTGAAGACCTGGGCCTTCGTCCGGTTGCAGCTCCAGAGCTGAACTGGGGTGCCGGGCCCGCTGCTGGCCCCCTTCACGTCCAGGCACTTGCCCGCGATCCCCGAGGCGACGGTGCCGGATGAGGGCGACGGGGCGGTAGTCGACGGAGCCGGAGTTGACGGCGCCGGAGCCGGGGTCGATGGCGCCGGAGCCGGGGTCGATGGAGCCGGAGCCGGGGTCGATGGAGCCGGGGTCGGCTCGACTGGGCTGGTGCTGTTGCGCGGCAGCGCCGCGACCAGAGCGGCGAGCGCACCGGCCTGGGTGGTGCCGGTGTGACCGGCGAACGGCCCGCTCCAGGCGGTGCCGTGCTCGCCCGCAGCGTTGGTGTCGTTCTTGATGATTGACTCGGCGTTCGAGGTCAGGAAGGCGTCGTACTCGGTGGTGTTCAGCCTCGCCGCGAGGATGCCCAGGTAGCGGATGAAAATACCCTTGAACGCATCGAAGTCACCGTTGCAGCCCGGCTCGCAGCCTTCCACCAACACACCGTTCCTAGCCTTGGACTTCACGGTGGCGGTGGCAATGGCGTGCGCCTTCTCGAGCAGGGAGGGGTCGTTGTTCGCCTTGCTCAGTTCGATCAGGCCTTGTAATGGAACGCCCTGGTTGTAGGACAAGGAAGCATTGTTGTACGAGCAGTCGGAGACGCGGCGGCTGTCCTTCACCTGGTTTTCCGGCTTGATCAGGTTGCCGTCGCCAGTGAACCATTTCCATTCGTCATTGGCCCAGCCGAGGTATTTGGTATCGCCCGGGATCCGGTTGTGCAGACCGGCCGTCGCCGCGAGGAAGAGACTGTTCGCGATCGCGGCCTTCCATTCCTTCTTCGTGCTCCAATAGACGCCGCCGCCGCACTTGGAGTCCCAGTACGTGTGCATGTAATCGGCCGTCGTCTTGGACATGTTCAGGTAATCCTTGTTGCCTGTAATGTCGTAGGCCTGCAGCCACACCAGCGACCACCAGCCGGTGTCGTCGATGTATTCGTTGGTGAAATTCTTGTTCTTGGCGAACGCCTGGGTGATCGCATACTCGTACTGCTTGTCGCCGGTGACCTGCTGGTAGGTCATCACGGTGCTGAGGTTGACGGCGCCGGTCCACCAGCCGGAGATACGGCCGGTGCTGGCGTCGTAGTCTTCCTTCATCAGCACGGCGATGCTGTTGGCGGCAGCTGTGCTGATGGCCTGAGCGGGAACGGTTTCGGCGGTCTTGACGGCCGAAGCGGCACTGGCCCCACCCATCATCAGCCCGAGACCGAGGACCGCGGTGGCCGACACGGCGAGATAGCGGCGCAGGGCCGGCCTGCGGCTGCGTGGTGGCAGTGTCATCAGATCTCCGGACGGGAACGCGAACGGTGGTACTGCGATGGCGATTGAAGCCCTGTTGCTGCCCAGGCGGTGCGAGTGCATCCGATATCGGATACGTGCGTCAAGATGCCAAGGTCTCGCAGTATCAGCGTTGTCGCTGTCTTGAGCTGCGCATCACACTGTGAATAGGTACCGGTCTTTTCGGCGCCATGAGGACGTCGCCCAACGCGGACCCTGGCCCTGATATGTGATCCGGCGCAGCAACGGGGCGTGCGTATCCGGGCAACATCGCCATGGTCACGGATCTGCGAACGGGCTAACGACCGACCTATTGGGCCACCGAAACCTGGCATCGGTGAACGACCCGAAGGCACGGAAGACCAGCTGCCCCAACGATGTGGCCGGCTGCAATATCGCCTCGAGGGGCTGACTGTGTCCGGCGGGCTCGACGGGCAACTGCGGCCGCGAGCCGCGAGCCGTGACAAGGCCTAACGCGAAGCCGACATCCTCGAAGAGCCAAGTGCTTATTACGAGTTCCGCCAACCTGAACCTGACCCTTATCTATGGTTCTCTGCACCAACCGTTTACCGCACGTCGCCTTGGAATACTATTCGCGAGTATCTTGCTTTAGTTGGCCTTCGGCGTTCTAATCCCTGCTACCTCGGCCCAGGCGGCTTGGGCCCCCTCCCGCACCTATTCCGGTTGCAATGGCAAGGACCCGCACTCGGCCGGATGCGACAAGGACCCGAACGTCAGCACCATCACCTACGTCCACCCGTCTGACCGCTGGGATGACGCCCAACTCCATTATTCACCCGGCTGTCATGCGTTCTGGGTCCGCGTTCATGCATATACCAATGGTGTCAGCTCGAGCGGTGCATGTAATGGCGGCAGTTCGGCCGGCTGCGGGTGCAGGAATACTCCCCTTCAGCCGGTTGGCAATCTTATACATCGCATTACAAGGATACTTATCAAGGTAGCTGCCCCAGCGGTGACGTTACCGTGTGGATCGTAATGGACACTGGCGGCACTGGTTATCGGGCGCAGGTTTGCCGGACTGAGAGTGGTAGCAATCATAACTACGACGCCTGCACGAGTTGGTATACCCGTACTCAGGCCGGCGAAACGAGCCAGGCAATCACTACGGTTGAATCTCGGCCACTTACAGGCTTGGCGACGGCTTCTACGACGCGTTCAGACGGTTGGCAGGCGAGGCAGCCACAGCACACGCAGCTGCCAGACGTGCCCGCGGGCGGCCCCCGCGACCGGACCTGATCGGCGGGCCAACGGCGTGGCTCGACCAGACGCAGCGCCGCTACCACAGCACTCCGCGGTGCCAGTCAGGCTCGAAGTTGCAGCTCAGGACCCGTTCTTGATACAGCGGTGTCCTGTCCGTCCGGTTGCGGTCCGCGCCTCCGCTACACTTACCGGCGCACCCTTGACGCGACGTGAGTGTCCACGTCCTGCCAAGTTGGGTGGACGCATTGGCCGGCTTCGGTTCGTGCGCAGCAAGGCCCTGTAGCGCAGTTGGTTAGCGCGCCGCCCTGTCAAGGCGGAGGTCGCGGGTTCAAGTCCCGTCAGGGTCGCGGCGGCCCAGTGCTCGCACTGGGACCGTTTCTGGCCAGGTAGCTCAGTTGGTACGAGCGTCCGACTGAAAATCGGAAGGTCGGCGGTTCGACCCCGCCCCTGGCCACCCCCGAACAGCATCAATGCAGTCAGCACCCCATTCTGAATCCCAGGCCACCTGAGCTGTTCACCGTCGCTCGCTCCGGGCCAGGACGACTGCACACCATGGCCCGTCCGCGTGGCGGTGATTGGCTGGCGGACGAGCTGCAGGGCCCTTCGATCGCAGGCATGGACGTGCTGGTGAACCTGCTGAGCGATGCTGAGGTAGGAGACCTCGCGTTCACCGACCGGCTGCGCTCCGGGTGCCGGTGGTCAAATCTGGTGGTGAAAGGGCGTGCGCATATGTGGACACTGGTCGGGTGAGCGACCAGGAAACCGCGCAGGCGATCCAGCCGAAGGCGGCCTCGCCCGAGCAGGAGGAGGCGCAGGCGGAGCAGGCGGTGATGGACGGCTTGTTCGGGCCGGTGGGACGGTCCGACCCGCAGACTGTGCTGAAGAACGCCCAGATTCCTGGCGTGAACTACGCGTTCGTTCGTGAGGCACTGCATGACAGACGCCTTGTCGCACCGAGAGTCCCGGACTCTGAGGACCTGATCATTCAGCTGCTGGCCCGGTTCATGCCCCGGCTTCCACCCGAACGCCACGCCCTGGTGCGCCGCCGGTTCTCCGGACTGTTCAGCGCCCGCCGGGTCACCGCCTATCAGACGGTGATCAGTGACCGGTGCGAGGAGCTGCTGTCGCAGCTGGAGCCCCGCAACGGCGGCGACCTGGCCCGCGAGTTCGCTGAACCGCTGCCCTTCACCGTGATCGCCAACGTGCTCGGAGTCGAACCGGAACGTCAGGAGTGGCTTCGGACCTCGATGGCGACGCTCGGACGCGGATTCGCCGGACAGCGCACGCGCCCACTGGTCGTAGCAGCCAACGCCGCCACGGCCGAGATGCTCGCCTACTTCGGCCAGCTGCTGCAGCGACGCGCCAGTGATCCCCGCGGCGACCTGGCCTCCACCCTGGCCGCCGGCGATGACGACCCTGGCCTGCGGCACGACATGATCGCCAACTGCGTCTTCTTCATCCTGGCCGGTCACGCGACCACCACTACCCTGCTCTGCGCCGGACTGGACCTGCTGATGACCCGTCCGGCCCTGCTCGCTCGGCTTCGGGACGATCCCACCGGATGGGACTCCTGCATCGAGGAAATGCTGCGGTACGTCTCACCCATCACTCTGACCGGTGTGCGCGCCGAGGTCGACGTGGCCGTGGCCGGTCATCACATCCCGGCTGGCAGCCAACGGATCCTCGCCTACTCGGCAGCCAACCGGGACCCGGACGCCTTCCCTGACCCGGACACCTTCGACCCGGACCGAAACCCCAACCCGCACCTGGCGTTCTCCGCCGGAGCCACCTTCTGTCTGGGCGCCCCCCTGGCCCGGATGCACGCCCGGATCGCCTTGCCGATGCTGCTGAACCGTCTGCCCGAACTACAACTGGCCGGCCCACCCCGATACCGCGGAAGCACCCCGCTAAGACAGGTCGAGTCCCTGTCCGCCACCTGGTAGCACGAGCCGGTCATGTGAACGGGAACCGAGGAGGAAAGCAACTACTTGACCCTGGAGAAGAGTTCCGGGTCAGCAAGGACGAGCACCCCCAGCTACATGAACCGGACCCTGTTGAGAGCCCAGCGCAGGGCGTGAATCCATGGCTAGGCTGCGGAAGCATGGGGACATTGGACAGCCTGGCCGAGGTCGATCAGCTCTACGTGAAGCAGCGATTCACCATGCTGGTCAACACCTATGACATATCCATGCTCGGACCGGACCGCCGTACTCCTGGCCAGCCGATCTGCTTCGTCAAGCAGAAGCGGATGAAGATCCGTGAAGAGATCAACTTTTTCGTCGATGAGTCGCAGCGCGAGCTGGTGCTGCGGATCAAGAAGCGGAACATCCTCGAATTTCACGGCGCCGCCGACGTGCTGCTGCCGGACGGCACCGTGATCGGGCAACTCAAGAAAGACTTCGGCAGTTCGCTCCTGCGCTCCACCTGGCAGATCCTCGATCCAGCTGGCCACGTCGTCGCGACGGCGCGGGAGAAGAGCGTGCCGGTCGCCATTCTGCGGCGGGTCTGGGGAGCCATCCCCTACGTCGGAGACGTGCCGTTCTTCATCCCCTTCCATTTCGAGATCCGCGTGGGCAGTAGCCAAGTCGGCGAATACACCCGCCCAGCCACCGGCATCACTGACCGCTACATCCTGGACCTGACCGGCGACACCCAGCGGGTGATCGACCGGCGGGTGGCGATGGCCTTCACCATCGCGCTGGACGCCTTGCAGGATCGCTAGTGTCGTTTCGCTAAAGTCTCTGGGCCTTGCGGTGCGGGACATAGTGGCCTGCGAGCTGCTCCTGTGGGATTGCGCGATGGGGACCGTGAGCGGCTGACGGTGTGGACCCGGTCGTCGACGGTGCAGGCCGGTTGGCGCAGCGAGCTCGGATCGTGCTGCTGGCCGCGGACGGGGTGAGCCACACCGGAACCGCGGAGCGGCTGGACGTGAGCCCGGCAGACGGTGATCACGCCGCCGAAGCGGCTGGGAGTGACTCACTGGTCAAGCCGGTTGCTGGCCGCCAAGTTGAAGATCGACCACGCCACCGTCGCGCGGGCGTGGAAGGACTAAGGCGTGCAGCCGTGGCGGTCACACCATCAATCAGCGACGAACAGGGAGGCAGCAGATGGGAAGGATCATCGTGACAGAGCACATGACGCTCGACGGCGTGGTCGAGGACAATGGCGGCGTCGAGGGCTTTGAGCGCGGCGGCTGGCAATTCCAGTTCGACTCCGGCGAGGACGGCGGGGCATTCAAGCTGCAGGAGATGCGCAACTCGACAGCGCTTCTCCTCGGCCGGGTTACCTACGACCTATTCGCGCGGTTTTGGCCGTCGGCGCAGGGCGAGCTCGCCGACCTGCTCAACGCCCTACCCAAATACGTCGTCTCGTCGACGCTTGAAAACCCTGGGTGGAATACACACGTGCTCGACGGCGATCCGGTCGAGCGAATCGCGGAACTTTCGCGCAGGGTGCAGGGCGACATCGTCGTCCACGGCAGCTTCCAGCTCGCACAGACACTGATCGACAACGACCTCGTCGACGAGCTGCGCCTGATGGTGTTTCCGGTCGTGCTCGGCGACGGCAAGCGGCTGTTCGGGCCGACGCGCGAGAGCAAGCGCCTCCAGCTTGCCGAATCGAGACAGCTCGGCCCCGACGGCGTACTCCTCGTCACCTACCTGCCCGCAACCAACGGCGAACCCAAGATCGAGGCAACACACCGGCAAAGCTAGTGTCGTGTCGCTGGAGTCTCTGGGCGTTGCGGTGCGGGACATAGTGCATGCGAGCTGCTCCTTGGGGATTGCGCGATGGGGACCGTGAGCGGCTGACGGTGCGGACAGGGCGATCAGCCCCGGCCAGCAACATCGCCATCTCCGGCGCCCCGGCGACCGCTCATAGCCGGATTGGGCCGAGCTCGGCACGCCATCGCTCTACATTGCTCAAGTGAGCCTGCGTGTGATCGTGGCCGAGGACTCTCTGCTGGTCAGGGAGGGCATCCAGCGACTGCTCGCCCTCACCAGCGACCTGGAGGTGGTGGCCGCCTGCACCGACCTTCCAGAACTGCTGGACGCCGTCGCCGCCCACCATCCCGACGTGGTGGTCACCGACGTCCGGATGCCACCCACCGGTTCGGACGAGGGCATCCAGGCGGCCGCCCGGCTGCGCCGTTCGGACCCGCAGGTGGGTGTGGTGGTGCTCTCGCAGTATGCCGAACCTGCCTACGCCAGAACCCTTCTGGACGGCGGAAGCGCCGGGCGGGCGTACCTGCTCAAGCATCGGGTGAGCGAGCCGGGACAGCTGGCTGCAGCCGTGCGCACAGTCGCGGCCGGCGGCTCGGTGATCGACCCGGCCGTGGTCGAGGTGCTGGTCGCGTCGTCGATCCGGGATCAGCATTCGCCGCTGACGTCGCTGACCGCGCGGGAGCGGGATGTGCTCGATCAGATCGCTCAGGGCAAGAGCAACGCCGCCGTGGCCGAAGCGCTGTTCTTGACCGAGCGGGCGGTGGAGAAGCACATCAACGCACTCTTCGCCAAGCTGGGGCTGAGCGCCGAACCCGATATCAACCGCCGGGTGACCGCCGTCCTGATGTACCTGAACGCGCGCGGCTGACTCCGGGCGCACCATGGACATGAGCCTGATCAGGCGACAATCAGGTCGCGCAGCCCGGCTGGGGTGAGATTGTCCTTGCGGATGTAGCCGGCCGCGCCACAGGAGTGTGCGTCCTGCGGCAGGTCCGGCTCGGCATAGGTGGACACCAGCACCACCTGCACATCCGGGTGCGCGCGGACGATCTGGCGGGTCGCTTCGATCCCACTGATCCCGGGCAGGTTGATGTCCATCAGCACCAAGCCCGGGGCCAGCGCATCGACCTGAGCGACGCCGTCCTCGCCGCTGCGGGCCTCCCCCACCACCTGCCAGCCACGGATCATTCCCACCAGAGTGCGCGCCACCATCCGGAATGGCGCCTGGTCGTCCACGATCAGCACTCCCACGCCGCCAGCCCCATTCATCCGGGTCACTTTGTCACGCTTCGAGACGGTATCTGGCCACCGATCCGGGTGCCGCGGCCGGGAGCGGAGTCGACCACCAGTTCGCCCCCGATCGCGCCCAGCCGGTCGGTCATGTTCACGAACCCGTGCCCGGGCACCACGCTGGCGTCGAACCCAGCACCATCGTCGGCCACCTCGAACTCCAGCAGATCTCCCGCGACCCAGACCCGTACCGACAGCTTGGCTTCCGGTCCGGCGTGCTTGCCCGCGTTCTGGATCGCCTCCAGGCAGCAGAAGTAGGCCGCGGTCTCCGCCTCCGGCGGGAATCGGCCCGGCAGTTCAACGTCCAGCCGGCACGGCAGGGGCGAACGGTTGGCCGCCGCCCGCAACGCCTCGCCCAGTCCGCGGTCGCGCAGTAGCGGCGGATAGATGCCATGTGCCAGCTCCCGAAGCTCCCCGATCGTGGTCTGCACATCGGCCCGCAGTTCCTGCAGCATGAGCCCGACCTGCCCGGGATCCTGGGCCAGCACGGCCTCGGCCAGGCCCAGTTTGACCGCCAGCGCGACCAGGTGCTGCTGGGCGCCGTCGTGCAGGTTGCGTTCGATGGCTTGGCGGGAGGTGTCGGACGCGGTGACGATTCGCAGCCGGGAGGCCTGCAGCTCGGCGTTGCGGTGTTCCAGCTGCTCCAGCGATGCCTGCAGGGCGGAGTCCAGCCGGACGTTGTGCAGGGCCAGTCCCAGCTGACGGGCCAGTTCGACCAGCAGCCGATCCTCGTCATCGGTGATCGGGGGCGCATCCGGCAGCCGGCGGACCACGATCAGCCCGAGCAGGTCACCCAGGTGGGCCACGGGCGCGACCCGCAGATCCCGGCCCGCCGCGTCCTGGGCGATACCGGGCAGCCAGACCGAGGCCCAGCTGTGGCCACCGATCCGGGCCCGGCCCACCACCACCCGTTCCCGCTCGCCCAGGCTGATCTGCCCGGCCGGGCGGTACGGCACCGACACCGTCCGGTTCAGCACGCCCTCGGTGCCGGTCCAGATCTCCGCACCGGCCCGGCCGATGGTGGCGCGCAGCGATTCGGCCAGCTGCAGCATCAGCTCGTCCATGGGCACGGCCCGGCTCATCCGGGCGCCGAAGGTGGTCAGGACCTCCTCGGCGGGCAGGTCCTGGCGCTGGACCAGCGCTTGCCCGATCTCGGTCAGCCGGCGGCGGGCAGGCAGGGCCAGCGCCGCCACGAGCACGGCCGCCAGCAGGCTGGACAGGAAGATGCCCCGCTCTGCGCCCTGCGGGGCGTGCCCGAGGCCGGCCACGATCACCAGATAGACGGCGGCCACCAGCAGGGCCAGGCCGGACACCACGATCGCTTCGATCAGGGTGCTCTCGGCCGCCCTCGGCCGCCGCACCACAGCCGCCAGCAGCTGGCTGACCGGCAGCAGCAGCACCGGTACCGCCAGCCCGAGCTGCAGGTCGGCCGGGGCGCCGGCCATCACGTGCAGGGCCGCTAGAACGGCGTCCACGGCCAGGGTCAGCACCGACGCCGCAGCCAGCCACTGC